>JBCCFA010000446.1:0-3678 GCA_039029975.1 Pseudomonadota bacterium | reverse complement strand
GAAGGAATCTCGTAGCGCCGCGCACTTCTCCGGATGCACTTCCGTTGTGATCAATTTGCCACCACTGTCTCGCGCGGCAGCGGCGAGATATAAAGTGCTGATTCCAAACGATGCGCCAAATTCGACGATTAATTGGGCGTTTCTTGCGCGCGCTAGCATATAGAGCAAATGTCCTTCATCTTCAGATACGGGGATGTAAAATTCCCCTAACCGAATTAAGGGATCGGGTTCACTGGATTTTGGTTGACTTTCTTGCGCGGCTTTTCGTGCCTGCCAGCGCTGTTCATCGCCTTTTGCTTGTTTGTGCAAATAGCTTATTCGAGCTGAAATCTGCGGATCGTTGAGACTATTCATTGCCAAACCATGTTGTGCATAATTTTCGTGAATTAGACCATATTCTTGCTCGCGAGTTTTGGATTTGCGACTAGTATTTAGAGCATGAAGTTTTTCAAGACCTTGTTCTGGCTCGTGATTTTGTTTGTGCTGCCGCTTGGCTTAGCGCTAGTCGCACTGCAGGGCATAGAGAAAAACCCACTGGTGTCTGAATCGCTTTCTCTTACCGCACCGCGGGTGGAGCGTGCCAAGGCGTTACTGCGTGTCCATGACCCGCGGCGATTAAAGGATCAAGGAACCAAAACAATTGTTGTGACTGCACAGGAATTGGCCTTGATCGCCAATCATTTGATTCAACGAGTCGGTCAAGGTGGGGCAGAGGTCTCGCTCGACCACAAAATGATAAATGTACGCGGAACAGCGGCCGTGCCGGGGCTGAAACCAACGCGTTATGTTAATGTCGATAGCACGCTTGCGGCGGAAGATAATTATTTAAGTTTTGAACGTTTACGCATCGGTAAACTGGCGATACCAAAACGTGTGGCGAATGCACTAGGGGAGTTCGTGCTGATGCATGCTTATCGAAGCGCCGATATTAGCGCCAGCACTGAACTCGTGAAGAATATCATCGTGACGCCAAAAGCTTTTGCCGTAACCTATCAATGGCAGGCCGGGCTCATCGATGCGGTGCGCGATCGAATTATCTCGCCGCACACAGTGTCGCAACTAAAGCAGTACAACGATGCACTAGTCGCTTTTGGCGAGGCGGCAAGATCGGATGCCACGCTAAACGAACTGGTTCATTATCTCGGGACAAATGTGGATCCGGGCACGGATCATGTTAAAGACAATCAGGCGTTAATATTCAGCTTGTCTAACTACGTAAATGGACGTCGCATGTCGGCGCTAATTCCTGAAGTGAAGGACTGGCCGGTTCCAAAACGCAGAAAAATTATCGCGCAAGGACGTCACGATTTGGCCCAACACTTCACGACATCCGCGGCGCTAGCGGTAACTGGAGGAAGTGAAATCGCCGACGCGATTGGTCTTTACAAAGAAATCGATGACGCCGATGGTGGCAGCGGTTTTAGCTTTAAAGATTTGGCCGCTGATAGGGCCGGTACTAAATTTGGTCATGAAGCAACCTCGACCGACACAGATGCAAAACGTATTCGCTTGCAGCTTGCGGAGAAAAATGGTGCACGGGCCTTTATTCCGGATTTGACTGGCTTTGAAGAAAAAATGACCGACGCAACGTTCAAGACTCGATACGGCGGTATCGAGGATCAGCGCTACCTTTATGTTGTGACAGATATTGACCGCCGAGTGAATAAAAGTCCGTTATACCGCTAAACGAATGTGTTCGTAACGCCGACGCGCAAGACAAAGACAAGAAACCCGTTTTAAAAATGTGTGGCTGTTTAGGGTTTTAAATCTGCCAAATGCTCCAGCACAAAATCGAACCGATCGTTGCCCCAAAATATCTCTTCACCAATAACGAAAGAAGGGACGCCAATCACGCCAATGGATTGAGCATGCGTCCAGTTTTCCTCTAAGCGTTGCGTATTTTCGCCGTCTTCGAGTGCGACTTGAGCGGCTGATACCTCCAAACCCACTTCCTTCGCGATGTCCATCAGCACCTGTGTTTGCCCAATGTCCTTACCCTCGGCCCATTCCGACCACATCACTCTCTTTACGTAAGGCGCTAAGCAACCGCGCGCTTCGGCGAACAAAGATAGCATCGCGGCCGGCGTCGGATCGGTTGTGATTGGTGGGGGATTAAAAGGAATGTTTAGGCGTTTACACCAACGAGCGACGTCTTGACGAGTGAGTGGCACTTTCACGTTCGCCCGTTCTGGCGGCGAACGGCCATCCCAACCGGCTAGTGAATACCATTGCAGGTCGATATCGTGTTTTGCTAGATCTTCAAACAGAGACTGGGATAAGAGATAACAGTACGGGCTACGGAAATTAAAGAATATTTTTATCGCTGTTTTGGCCATTTAGCATTCCCGCCTGAAATATTGATTTTTCGCCAAAAAA
This sequence comes from Pseudomonadota bacterium, assembly GCA_039029975.1. GTDB lineage: Bacteria > Pseudomonadota > Gammaproteobacteria > JBCCFA01. The sequence goes on along the minus strand of JBCCFA010000446.1, from coordinate 1,302 downwards.
AATCGTTGTTTTCTTGATTTGTTCAGGATACTTTGCCGGCAAGTTTGTTGCAAAAATAGGGTGGCACCGGTCATGCCGATAGCGATTGAAATAAAAAAACACGGCGGACCAGAGGTGCTGGAAGTTGTCGATGTGCCTACCGAGGCGTTGGAACCGAGCGAAATTCAGGTTCATAACGATGCGATAGGCGTGAATTTTATCGACACGTATTTCCGGGAGGGGCTCTACGGCACCGAATTGCCGGCGATCATAGGCGATCAAGCCGTGGCGACAATCACCGCGCTCGGCAGTCAGGTCGAAGGCTTTAGCGTGGGGGACAAAGTTGCCTACGCATCAATTTTCGGTGCGTATAGGGGCGAACGATGTCTTGATCCGAGGCGCGTCATAAAGCTGCCGGAGGGGATTGACGCTCGGGCCGTGGCAGCAACGCTCACGCGTGGCTTAACGGCAGAGTATCTACTTTTTAGACTTCACCAATTGCAACCGGGTGAAATCGCGATCATACACGCGGCAGCGGGCGGCACCGGCGTGTTGATGACGCAATGGGCAAAGTCTCTCGGGGCAACGGTTATTGGGACAGTTGGTGCTGAATCGAAAAAACACACCGCGCTGTCTAACGGCTGCGACCACGTTTTGCTGCATCACGACACGAACTTTATCGAACAGGTGTCGGCAATCACTGACGGCCGCATGGCAGATGTTGTCTATGACTCGATCGGCAAAGATACCTTCCACACGTCAATTAAATGCCTTAAACCGCGCGGGTTGATGGTTGCGTTTGGCAACGCGTCGGGCAAACCAGACCCACTTGAAGTTTTAGACTTGGCGAGACTGGGTTCGTTGTTTCTAACGCGACCAATACTCTCGCATTATATTGCCACAGCAACAGAATTTAATGCGGCGGCGGCGCGCTACTTCGACGCCTTAATTACAGGCACGGTAAAAATCCCTGAAATTACCGAGTTCGCATTGAACGATGCGGCCAAAGCGCACCAGCATCTACAAGATCGTAGTCAATTGAGTATCCCTATTTTGGTGCCATAAACAGCTTTTATGACCTCGATTTCGGCAGACCTGCAAAAGAACGCCTCGGGCGGGGAACTTGTCGTGCGCTGTTTACTCGCGCAGCGGGTCGAGCGCGTGTATTGCGTGCCAGGCGAAAGCTATTTGCCTGTGATAGATGCACTATTCGACGTCCAGGATCGCATTAGCCAAATTACCTGTCGACACGAAAGTGGTGCTGCCATGATGGCTATCGCTGAAGCCGAACTCACTCAGCGACCGAGCGTATGCTTTGTGACG
>JBCCFA010000445.1:0-3690 GCA_039029975.1 Pseudomonadota bacterium | reverse complement strand
TTTTTCAAACGCACTTATGACTCTGCGTCCCAAAAACGCGCTATAAAGCGCCCGTTACACTGAACGTTATGTGCTTGCGTAACCTCGTTTTTAGTTTTGTCCTATTCTTTGGGCTCACGATATTCACTGAATCCCGAGCTATCTCAATCGTCGACACCGGTCCGGGAAACGCTTCCGGAAACCTGTTTACGAATCTGCGAGTGGATGCCGGTGTTAGGATCGCCGGCATGTTCACTGCGGATAAAACTTACATTATCGATAGCATCGAAGGATGGTTTGGTAGCGACGGGTTTATTTTTTCTTCCGATGCAGGAGATTTAACATTTTCGATCTATAACGAAATAGGTGGCTTTCCTGGGACCATCGTTAATACGATAACTGTGAACACTCCAAATCTCATAACGAGTCAGTGGTTCGGACCTAGCTCGCTAGATTGGTACGTTACGCCAGGAGTCTATTGGATAGCATTTGAGGTCCCAGACGACTCAACCTTTAGTGCGATTACGGTGCAAAACGTACCCTCACCGCTCGACAAATATTCTAATTATTATGATTCTCAATGGGGTACCGACTTCGGTGAGTTTTCGTTCGCCGCGCGAATTCAAGGCAGTTCTTTCCAGGTACCAGTGGTTATCCCGTTTTTACCATCCGCCGCGCTCCATTTGTCGTTTATCTGGATTTTGTTCGTGGCATCACGGGCCATCACATAACAAGCGTATGAACACGTTTGCTTCGCTCACTGGGACGTCTTACAGCGCGCTTCTTCAATGTGCTGGTTAGCTTACATTTCCAAAGCGCGCTGAAACGCGCCCCATATTCAAAACGTTAGGTGGAATGACGATTGATTGAATTCAGCGATACACATAGGCTCGTTATTGCAGTATGCGTTCCATTGTTCGTAACCATAATTACGCTTGCCGCGGTGTTTTTATGGCCTCCTAAACGATTCGCGGCATTGGCAGCGCTCGGAAGCGTTGCGCCGTATTGGGTACTCTTACTCTTATGTGCGGCTTGGCTCTTGTTTCGATCCGACCAGGCCTTCTGGGGCGAGCAATCCTTCTGGCAACTTGCCTATTTTGTGCTGCCATTGTTTATTTGCTCGTTCGCCACTCCCCTGATCTATTTGGCGGGGAACGCTGGTGGCTCGGGTCGCTACTACTTCAGGAAAGGGATATTAGCGTCTCCATTTATTTGGTTTGGAGTACCAGCGCTGATGTTCGCATGGCTGATTGAGGTCTGACGAGCGCAGTCATGAATCGAAACGAGTCGGAAATCATTATTGGGAAGTCCACTGCATGAGGGTTCCACCTAACCAGTGCATGATATCGCTGCCCGTTGGCCAGCTGGGACGCTTTACAGCGCGTTTCTTCAATGTGCTGGTTAGCTTACATTTACTAAGCGCGCCGCAATGCGCCCCATATTCAAAACGTTAGCGAGAAATGTTTAAACGATTTACCAGTATCGTATTGCTAAGCTCGTTCGCGAGCACTGGAACCGCAATTGACATCACGACTAATGAAATCGATCGGAGGCGGTTCGAGATCACAATTCGAAGCAGTAAGGTCCTTGACGAACGCGTAGCACAATCGAAAACGCTACTCCCAGCACTCGACGCATGCGAACCACTTTATCCAAAATTCGAATCGTATACTTTCGATTCTAGTCAAAAATTAAATTTGGATTCGTCAGAAGAAAACAACACAACGTTCGTTTTTACTCAAACTGTATCTTGCCATGACGATCCCGCGTCCTCACGGGAACCGACGCACGAACCAATTGTGCAAGAAAGTAAACTTTCTGATGAAGAGCTGGAATCGATAACTCGCGCGAACACAATTTCATATATTACAAACAAGTTGGCAGGCAACCCAAAGCTTGCATACGAGCAATTAGGCGAGGAAGCTCTCATACATAAAAACTACGCAGACTGGCTTCAATCGATCACGCCGTTACGCGATTCTATCGGGGATATTGTCGCACTCGATATAAATAAGATTACGATTTATCGAAATCGAGGCGATGCACCACGTCAAGGTACGTATGTCGCCGCCGATTTCTTTAACCGTTATTCCAAAATTCCTATTCACTGCGGGTACCTTGTTTGGTTTCAAAACGCGTCCGGCGCATTTGAGATAACCCGGGAGGACTCCGGTACAATCCCGCAGGAGGTTGTTGATCAAATTTCCCCCGATCAACTAGACGAAATCTTAGGGCAGTTCGGCTGTGTTTCTCGCTAACCAGTCACTGAAGCCGACCCCTTACCGCTCGCCCTTTTGGGCGCGCTATTCAGCTTGCACCCAAAAGCTCTCGCTTTCAGGGGCGGCTTAGCTTAGACGTTATGTTTCATTGTAATTTCCGAAGTGATACTTTAGTATCACATTATGCGCACTGAATTAGTAACTACATTAAAACGAAAGGCAACCGAATTGTTGTCCGAACTCGGACGCGATCGGGAACCTATTCTCATCACGCAGCACGGCATCCCCTCGGCATATCTCGTAGATGTAGAAAGCTATGAGAAACTTCAATCCAAATTAAGATTGCTCGAAGGGATAGCACGTGGTGAAAAAGCCATTGAAGACGGCCGTACTCTTTCGCATAAGCAAGCCAAAGCAAAAATGGCGAGATGGCTCAAGTAATTTGGTCGGAACCAGCGCTATCAGATTTAGATGCCATTGCAGATTACATCGCATTAGATAAACCAGACGCCGCATCGAATCTCGTGCGACGCGTGTTCCAACATGTCGAACAGCTGCGAGACCATCCCGATAGCGGCTCCAAACCCCGCGAACTAAAGGGATTTAGATATCGACAAATAGTGGAACCCCCATGTCGCATAATCTATCGTCATGACAAAGATAGTAATAAGGTATTCATCCTACATGTTATGCGGAGTGAGCAGAAACTAAAGCGAAGTAAATTATTGCGAGATGAAAATGAAACATAACCAGCGCATGGTGTCGCTGGCCTACGGCCAGCTGGGACGCCTTACAGCGCGCTTCTTCAATGTGCTGAGCAGCTTACATTTACAAAGCGCGCTGAAACGCGCCCCACATGCTGGTCGATATGGACCTCCCCAATAGTCAATCGATTTGTTTTACATCGGTAGTTCCTTTAGTTAACTCGTACTTTTAGTGATTAGCGTTCCAGAAAGACAGTTGACTGCAAAACTATATTCGGCTGCTTGAATGAGGAGATTAAACATCGAGCCCTGATGACTTCCGCTCACGTTGGCCTCGTACGTTAGACGGTGGCACTGCACCATTCAGTATAATCAGGTTCCCAACGCGGCGGTCGAACCGCTTTCATCAATCCGCAATCACTAGGCAGGGTGTTCCGCTAATACATGCCAACATACCCGGGCATTCTTATTCGCCAAAGCTACCGCCACTTTGTTCCAAGGTTTGTGAACGCGAAGGTTTTCTACCCACTGACTTTTCGCATCCGACCGATGCTTCGTTCGAGTCATCTCGCTTCGCGCACCATGGATTAGTAACGTCCGTAAATACGAATCGCCCCGTTTCGATATCCGACCCAACCTTGACCTACCACCCGTTGAATTTTGCCGAGGTGTTAAGCCCAACCAAGCGGCAAACTGGCGACCATTGCTAAACTCATGCGCATTGCCCACCGTCGCGACCAAAGCACTCGCCGTCACCACACCGATACCCTTCAAACTCAACAACCGCT
>JBCCFA010000444.1:0-3707 GCA_039029975.1 Pseudomonadota bacterium | reverse complement strand
TCAAAATTAGTACTTATTTGTGGTCTAGCAACGGCTACACTTGGCGCCGGTAGCGTATTAGCAAAAGGCGGCATGCACGATAAGCAAGGCCATTCTCAAGCGCGTTTTTTATTATCTGAGCGCGGTGCCGACAAGCTTGATTTAACGCAAGAACAGCAAACTAAGCTTGAAGCTATTTTTGAAGCGCAAAAAACACAGATGAAAGCTCTGCGCGGCGATGATAAAGAGGCCCGTAAAGCACAGCGTAAGGCTCAAAAAGAGAAAATGGATGCTCTACTTAGCGCACCAACATTTGACGAAAACGCTGCAAAAGAGCTATTAGCTGCACGCCACGAAAAAGGCACTGAGTTTGGCTTAATTAAGCTAAAAACACAGCATCAAGTAATGCAGGTACTTAACGCAGAGCAGCAAGAAAAGTTTGCAAAAATGCAAAAGCGTATCGGTAAAAAACACCGTAAGCAAAGAGACTAATTTATAGATTAAACACTAAAAAGCCAGCTTAATGCTGGCTTTTGTCGTTTAAGAGGGTGAAAAACGTTTATTTAAAAAAGTCGTCATCGTTTTTAGCCATCATCTCTTCAATATCTTCAATCATATCTTGGCTAATTTGGTTAGCCGAGGAAATAGGCGTTGATATTTTATTGTTCTCAAAAGACCATTCACCTAAATCAATAAGCTGACAGCGCTTAGAACAAAAAGGACGGTGTGGGCTTTGCTGTGACCATTCAACTTTGTTTTTACAGGTTGGACAGTTAACAATTGTTGGCATACTTTACTCTCTACAATGTGTTTTGCCCTAATTAGGGCTATCACTTTTACATATTGGTTACGCGATTAATTTCAGCCAGAGACGTTAAACCATCGGCGGCTTTTCGTAAACCCGATAATCGCAAGTTATTAAACCCAGCTTGTAGCGATACCTCTGCGATTTCGAGCGAGTTGCCACCGCGCATAATAATTTGTGCAATTTCAGGGGTAATCTGCATGACTTCGTAAATACCCACACGGCCTTTGTAACCATCGGTGCAATTTTCGCAGCCTTTGGGTGCGTATAGTGTCATGTCTTCAATTTGTGTTGTGCTAAATCCTTGACGAGCCAATTCTTCTGCTGGCAGTGTTTCTGGGGTTTTACACTTAGGGCATAAACGCCTAGCTAAGCGCTGGGCAATAATCAAACTTATAGAGCTTGCCACGTTATACGCAGGCACGCCCATATTTAATAAACGCGTTATGGTTTCGGGCGCTGAGTTGGTATGTAGTGTAGATAACACTAAGTGACCCGTTTGCGCCGCTTTAATTGAAATTTCTGCGGTTTCTAGGTCACGTATTTCACCTACCGCCCAAGGGAACAAAAAGGCTACTTCCAGGTCGAAAATAATGAACAGAATGGCAACGAGGTAGAAGCGCACGTCGAAGCGACCGCGCGAGTCCTCAAAGGGCTCGAAGCCACATTCGTAGGCGGAGAGCTTCTCCGTGTCAGGACTCTGACGCGCCAAGACAAGGGTCGCAACCAGGATTATGCTGCCAAGTGCCAGGGCTATACCCAAAAAGATCAAAATCGGCAGGTAATCAAGAAGCAATGCGCTCATTTTGCGTCGGTCTCTTTGATTCGGTTCAAGCCATAGTCACGGTTTGATTCATTGCTGATCAAAGACGCGTCAAAGGCAACGTGCCGCTTTGCTGGTTTAGGTACCATTGTCGCCTGGCTGCGTGCAAGTCTCCTTCGCTGCAGCGCAAAAACACGCTGTCACGAATGCTTACGCGCCATCAGGCTATCTAGACCTGCCCAACACTGTTTCTCCTTTTATTGAATGATTCTAAAAGAAAACAAAGGTCCAAAGGTTAATTTTTCGATCCTTTTTCGTGACGCCAGCACACGAGATCGTGACGCGAGATCGTGACGCGAGATTGCACCACGACTTTCATTACACGCAGAAGTTGATTGTAGGTTGTTTTATAGAGAGACCAAGGGGAGATTGCCAACGATGTGCGCACATGCCGCATAAGGGCCATGTTGCGGCCAAACGATCGCCTGCCGCAAGCAAACTAGGTATGCACCAGATGGGCCTTCTTCGAGGCATAGGCAGCCGACGATCGGCTGGATCTGAGATACGCCGAATTGGGCCGCCTCTTGTCCCAATCCCTCGTAAAGCCACCTTAGCGGCTACCCTAGACGATGCCTAAGCCGGCACATTCAGACCTTGAAAAGGTCGACAGAACGCAGACTGCTGAGATCCGGTTGGCGCTATTCGGCGGCTGCCAAGATGATCTCGTCATGAAAGGCGGCACCATTGCCACTTGCGGCAATAACCCCCTGGCGAATCACGAAATCACCGAAACGCTCGCCTTCATGGCGCTCTCGCGCATAGGATCCCAACAGCGGAGTCAAGGCATCGACGATCGCATCGTGGTCGACGTCCTGGCGGAACAGCTTGTTCATGCGCGAGCCATCAAATGCCGCACCGAGATAGAGATTGTAAATGCCGGGCGAGCGGCCGACCAAACCGATCTCTGCGAGATAAGGCCGTGCGCAGCCATTCGGGCAACCGGTCATGCGGATGACAATCTCATCCTCCGCAAGGCCCACGCTGGTCAACACCTGGTCGAGCGCTGTGACCAGATCAGGCAAATAGCGTTCGCTTTCGGCGAGCGCGAGGCCACAGGTTGGTAGCGCCACACAGGCCATCGCGTTCCGTCGCAAACCACTGGCGGCCTGCTCAAGCCCATAGTCGTCGATCAGACCTTGAATAACCTTCTTCTGTCGGGCGCCGACATTCGCGATGACCAGATTTTGATTCGCCGTCAGACGAAAATCGCCCTTGTGCATCTTGGCGATGGCGCGAAGCCCGCTCAACAAGCGTTGATCGCCGAGATCGGCCACCCGCCCGTTTTGAATGAACAGCGTAAAGTGCCATTTGCCCGTATGCCCCTTAACCCAGCCATAGCGGTCACCCGTGTGCTCGAAGAGCACGTCATGGGGCGCCGCCAACGCATAGCCAAGCCGCCGTTCAACCTCGGCTCGAAACGCCCGGACACCCATATCCTCGATCGTGTATTTGAGACGCGCATGCTTGCGGTTGCCGCGATCACCGAAATCGCGCTGCACCGTCACCACCTTCTCGGCGACATCCACCGCCTGCTCCGGCGTACAAAAGCCGAGCAGATCAGCGGTTCGCGGATAGGTTTCGGGTTCACCATGGGTCATCCCCATGCCGCCACCCACCATCACGTTATAGCCAATGACCTCATCTCCCCCGTTTGTTATCGCGACGAAGGACAAATCTTGGGCATACACATCGACGTCATTCTCAGGCGGTATCGCAATCGCCATCTTGAATTTTCTCGGTAGATAGGTGGCGCCGTAGATCGGCTCCTCCTCAACCTTGCTATCGTCGACCTTCTCCCCATTGAGCCAGATTTCATGATAGGCGGCCGTTCGCGGCGTCAGGTGATCGCTTACGCTCTTGGCGAGATCGAGCGCCTTGGCATGCGCGCGGCTTTGATGCGGATTGGGATTGCACATGACGTTGCGATTGACGTCACCGCAGGCTGCGATGGTATCGAGCAATGAGGCATTGATAGCCTGCATGGATCGCTTCAGGTTCGACTTGATTACGCCGTGGAACTGAAAGGCTTGGCGCGTCGTCAGACGAAGGGTGCCATTGGCGTAATCCGTCGCGATTTGATCCATCGCTAGCCATTGCTCC
>JBCCFA010000443.1:0-3720 GCA_039029975.1 Pseudomonadota bacterium | reverse complement strand
TTCTTGATGTATTAGAAAAAGCGCATATACCGATCGATGTCTTAAGCGGCAGCAGCATGGGCGGTATTGTTGCCTTAACGCTGGCTCGCAAAGGCAATGTGGGTGCAACAATTAGGCAAGTCCAGGAACAACTGGGCGCCAACAAAAAAATACGCGACCGGGCTTTACTGCCGCGCGGTTCAATTTTTACCGGGGCGAAAATAGCCCAAGCGGCGGAGAACACTTTCGGCGATTGCACTTTCTCCGACTTAGCTCTCCCGGTATCGGTAGCCGCAGCTGACATCGCCGGCGGAGAGCGAGTGATTTTAGATCGGGGTGAGGTGAGAACCGCGGTCTTAGCCACATCCGCCATTCCAGGTTTTTTTCCACCCATTGCTCGGGACCAACGTTTACTGGTCGATGGTGGCGTGGTGTCCTGGGTACCCGTAGATGTATTAAGCCATCGCCGCTGCGGACTGCGCATTGCGGTCAATGTTTTACCACTGACACAAGATTCCCAGCAAGATATTGTCGATGGATTTGAGCAACTTGGGAATAAGCTGCGCAAACCGCTCGGACTGAAATCTGTTCTGGGATCGTCCTGGGAATTGTTGGGCTCCTGGGGCTCAACGCGGGAAACCCTGTCCGCCGATGTGGTAATTACACCAATAACACCGGCCAGAGCAGGTTATGACTTCGATCAATTTGAAACGATTGTTGAGTGCGGACGCCGGAGTGCGCTGGAACGCATCGAAGCGGTTGCCGAATTAGTTAAGAATACCCTACACACCTAACCCCTTCTCCTAGCCCCGATGGGGAAACCGTGGCCACTGTTAGGCGTCAACTCTTGTTGGCTTTCAAATCTCCCTGCTTCAACAACCCCTTCGCTGCGAAGCGTTACAAATTGCTATTGTTGAAGAAGGAACCGACACGCGCTCACCGCTTGCCGAGGAATTCGGGGGGTGAGCGACATAATTAATCAGCCAATAAGGTCGGACAAAACCGACAAAAAAACCCCGCCGAAGCGGGGTTTTTTGTCGAATGGTCACTAAACCATTCTCTAACCGTGAAGTAAGCTTGGGTCGATTACGACTTTTTGCGACGAATCGCGCCGAGGCCGACTAAACCTAATCCCATCAGTGCCGTAGTCATCGGCTCTGGTACGACCTGAGCGACGTCTTGCACTTCACCGGTGCCAGTGAATGCCCATGCGTTGCCTGGGTTTAACTGACCGGAGCTTGAGAAGGTCTTGTCAGCGTCATCAGGACAAACGCCGATGGCTGATGTACAGTTAAATTGGTTTGTGTCGAAGTAAGCCGCAGCGGAGCCACCGGTTACATCGAGGTTACCATTGCCAAGCACGGTCACCGCACCACCAAGCAAGATGCCTCGAGACGCCAAGGTGACATCGTCACCAGATATGCCACCAGTTTCAGCGATGTTAGAACCGAGACCAATCGCAGAACCTTCTAGTGATAAGAAGAGATTGCCATTGTTAGCCGTCGCAATGCCAGCCGCCTGTGTGCCAACAGCGGAGAAATCTTGACTAGCGTCGGAATAGATTTCAACGATACCGCCAGTGAAGTCCACGTCGAGATCGCCGAAGGCGTTCACGGCCACGTTTTCAGCGACGTAACTATGGAAATACACCGTGAGCTCACGACCATTGTCACCGTTCTCCCACAGAACATTGTTCAGTGGATCGAGGATTCGGTTAACGATGCCAATACCGACCAAGCGCTCGCCTGGAACGTCGATAAGCGTGTTGGCGTTTAGATCAAATCCTGCATCTGATCCTTCGAATAAGTCGATGGTTTCGAAAATCGCACCCGGTGCGAAGGTGATGCCATCAACAGTTATTGCGCTGGCACAGAGAGGTGCGCTTAATGCAACCCCCAGAGCAGATGCTTTTAGCCATTTACTAATTTTCATTTGTTGATACTCCTAACGATTAAAACTCAGAGCCTGAAAACTTCTAGCTCTTTCACTTCGTAAGCCGAGGGCTTTCTTGCAGGAGAGTTATGCAAGGGCCGGGCCAAAACTCAATGCTATTCCGCATTATCAGATAAGCTATTGAATTTAATAGTTTTGATTTTTAATTGATTGATATGGAAGTGCCAAGTTGGCCATTAATCGACCTCGGTGATGATGAAATGTAAAGTTTATCGACAGGCTAAGTTTGATATTCCCGTGGGTTTCGCCGGTAAAATGCATCAGATTGTTTTTTTTTCTTTTTAATTCAATCGATTATGCGGATTTCTTATAATCAATTTATTGTTAAATATTTTGACAAAATCCAATAATCAAGGGTTTACAACGTTTTGACTTGTCGTTAACTCCGGTCGCGCATTACCAGCGCTCGCGAATCAATCTAACGCTTGTGCAATCGTTTTAAGTTGCGCCCGCTGGTCATCTGTCAGCTCCGCCGCATCGATCTTCTTAAAGATGGGCTCCGCAGCTCGGTACTCACCCAGTTGTATCAGTAATTGCAGATTACGAAACAAAACGCTGTTATCTCCTGGCGCAATTTCGAGCGCTTTATTGATCATCTGTTTTGCCCGATCGAATTGATTCTGGGAGATCAGCAGTCCAGCGTAAGTGTCGAGCACGCTCGGCGCGTTTGGTGCTTGCTCGTAGGCCCGCTCGATATACTCCAACGCTTGAGCTGGCGCCGACTCCGTAAGCACCGCGGCCAGATTATTCAAAATAATTGGATTGCTCGGCTGGTTAGCCAACAATTCACGATAGTGCTCTACGGCTTTTTGTGTGCTTCCTGTTTTCCAATGGGCATCGGCCAACACAAACTTGACGTTATTTTCCTGGGGATTGTTGTTTAGGCGGGTTTCTAGGACGTTTAGCGCTTTGTTCGGTTGCCCGTTTGAAGCGTAAGCCTTGGCAACATCGATTGCTCTTTGGCCGGTCGGTTCGAGCTCGTAAACGCGTTCGAAGCGCGTAATTGACTCCACGACCTTTCCCTCTAGCATCAAGATCGCACCCTCTACGGACATCAGCTCCGGTAGCTCCCGGTTCGGAGAATCTGCCATTAATTTATCGAACCGCTCTCTTGCGACAGTAACTTCCTGGTCGAACAAGAGATATTTTACGTCTAAAAGTCGAGCCAACGGGTATGCTGGGGACAAGTCTAATGCATCGCGAACCGCTTCCTTTGCGCCGCGGCGGTCCCGCGCTGCCTCATAGACTTGAGCAAGTTGGATAAAATCCGAGGGGCGCGCGTCGTTTGTTGCCGTAATCTCCGTAAGTACTTGAATCGCCTGTTGATTTTGTTCCGCCTGAAAATAGCTCCGCGCAAGATCCCGACGCCATTCGATACGCGAGCCGTGACGCTCGATCAACCGCTTGAAAACTTCAGCGGCGGCGCTAAATTCACCAAAGGACCGCTTCACTCGAGCATCAAGTAACAATAACTCCGCACTGGGGTCAGGTTCATTTGCCAGCACATTGTTAACCCGCTCTCTTGTCCGCTCTGGTCGCTGTAGGGTGAGCTCTAAACTGGTTATCATACCGAGTGCTTTGACATTATTCGGCTGAACAGCGAGTACTCGCTCTAAGTTTTCAATCGCCTTATCAAATTTGCGCGACCGAGCTTGCGTATTCGCGAGGTTAAGTAGTACCGGAACACTGTTAGGTTCGATTTCTAGCGCTTTCAGAAGTACTTTCTCGGCTTCGGCGTGTTCATCCAAGCGCCCGTGCGCAATCGCGAGAAAGTTCGCCGCAGCAACA
>JBCCFA010000442.1:0-3729 GCA_039029975.1 Pseudomonadota bacterium | reverse complement strand
GGGATTTGACCCTCTTGGTCTTGCTAGTTTGGGATCTGACCAAACCTTGGCATGGTTCCGGGCGGCGGAACTCAAGCACGGTCGCGTTGCCATGCTTGCCACAACAGGATACCTTGTGCAGGCTGCTGGAATTCACTTCCCCGGCATGTTGAGCTCGTTAGTTAAAGAAGCACGCCGCGAGTGGTGGTTCCATGAAGACAACAACGCACATTCTATTATTCACTGGCGATATGAGTTCGTTAGCCGAACTGTTATCCACAAGGCCATTGTTTGGCTTGTCACTCAGCTTTGGAAAGGCTATATGAGAAAAGCCTTGGCTCAATGTAAAACCCAGGTGGAAGCGATTTCAGCTGATTAAATTTCCAATGCCAATTTGCGTTGGGTGGCGAAAATGCTCCACCACTCAACGACTGTGAGAAAAATCTACACCAGAGATCGAGACCTTGGGGAGCGGTACCTTGATAAAGACGCACTCAATCACGAAAGAATTTGTCGTAATCGATGCAAGTAAGCGCGCTACGCTAGAAACCGCGGACGCAGGCTTATATGGTCGTCTTGGTGCCAATTACGCCGGGTTCAAAGCTTGCGAACTAATTTCTTGCCATCAATTCGCCAGCGATTGGGATACTTGGGAGATTCATCCTCACGGTGATGAAGTCGTAATACTCTTAGCGGGGCAGGTGACTTTTGTGTTGCAGCTTGATGGGGGCGAGACATCGGTATCTCTGCAGGAAGAGGGTGACTACGTGGTGGTGCCTAAAGATGTCTGGCACACAGCGAGAACGTCAACGCAAAGCAAATTGTTGTTCATCACACCGGGCGAAGGAACGCAAAATAAAGGTTTCGATGCAATAGCGGACGAAACATTGGCGTGACTGCGTATTCATTTGTTTTGTTTTCTGCGGCATTTCTCTGTTCGTTAGTGGCCGGATTTTTGTTCGCGTTTGCCGCGGTGGTTATGCCGGCGCTGCACAAAATGAACGACCGAGATTTTATCCACAGCTTTCAAGCAATTGATGGCGTCATTCAGCGGCGGCAGCCGTTGTTCATTTTCGTTTGGTTAGGGTCCGTTATCTCAATCGTTATCTTGGTGGTCTTTGGCGCGTTAGCGCCGGACACCCAAAATCAAGGGCTGATTGGCGTTGCGACCTTCGCTTACTTGGGCGGCGTGCAGCTGCCAACCTTTACAATAAATATTCCACTCAATAATCGCATTCAGTCTTTTGCGCTTGATGGCGCATCTGAAACCGAGCAACAGCTACTTCGAGAGCAATTCGAACGAAAGTGGAATCGTTCCAATATCTGTCGAACCGCCGTGGCCTGTATCGTCAGCGGCGTGCTAGTGATGATCGCCATCGACCTCTAACTATTGGCCAAGGGGTATTAAATGCCACATTTAGCTCCGCGCTTATTATGAGTACGCCGACTCTTAATAATGTGTGAAAAGTACTTTTTGTGTTGATAACCACCTGTATTTAAAGAACATTTGCATATACGCTAATTACCGTCTATAATTTCTGTAATTAAAGAAATTACCGAAATAATGGAACTAAGCGACACAATGACAAAATTCATTCTCCATTGGGGCGAAATGGGCTCTCGGTGGGGGGTAAATCGATCGGTAGCGCAGATGCACGCGTTGTTGTACCTGTCGCCAAAACCGCTCACCGCGGAGGAAATAGCAGGAACTTTGGGCTTGGCGCGCTCGAATGTGAGCAATGGTTTGAAGGAGCTGCAAACCTGGGAACTGATCAATGTGGAGCATATCTTGGGCGACAGACGCGATCATTTCCAAGCCGAGCAAGACGTCTGGGAAATGTTGAAGAGAGTTGTCGAAGGTCGTAAACGACGGGAGATAGATCCCACGATTGAACTGTTGCGTAAGTGTGTTGATGACATGGCGAAAGAGAAAGACACGCCGAAACAAGTCAAAGAGCGAATCGCGGGCACTCTAGAATTTATGGAGGAAACGAGTCGTTGGTACGGTCAAATTGGAAAACTACCGCGCAACGTGCTGCTAAAACTAATGAAAATGGGGGCAAAGATTTCGAGTTTGGTGAAGTAAGCGCTCGACTCTAAGTCGAAAAAAATTTCGCCAAATATTTCTCTTAAGACAGAAATAACGGAAATAAAGAAAATGGATAACTCACTTTCAAAACCAAGCTTGTTCGAGCGTCGCGAACTCAAAACGCGCGCTGGGAGTAAAGTTAGAAATTCACATAAAAGTTTGAATGCCGCGGGCTATCCAGATTTTCAGAAGTTAATGGGCGAAGCCGCGTGGCAGCGCTTACCTGCGGCAGTGCGACGACGCTTTGACAGAGAAGCTGTTCATTTCAAAGAGCGCGTCTACACGGGCGAAATGCTCGTTGTCTATGCGTCTAAACTGGGCAAGCTGCTTGCTACTTTCTGTCGCCTAATTGGTTCGCCCGTTGTGCCAAGAACTGGTAACAACGTATCAATGTTTGTGCGACTTTTTAATGTTCCCCAACGCGCAGGCATTGCCTGGGAGCGAATTTATCGATTCGATGACCATCCTGTGATCACGGTTCGATCTACCAAGATGCTGCACGATGAGAATACGTTAGTCGAAACCCTCGGCTTCGGTTTGAGGATGCCGCTTCGATTATTCGAGCATAAAGGCGATCTCATATTCGCAAGTACAGGTTATTTTTTCCAATGGGGTTGGATCAAAATCCCGTTACCGTATTGGTTTCCACCGGGTAAAACTGTCGTCACGCATCGTGATCTAGGCTACGGAAAGTTTCAATTTATTTTGCAGACTGACCATCCTTGGTTTGGGCAAATGTTTTACCAAGAAGGAGTTTTTGAAGACGGAGAAAGCGAATGATTTCGGAAAAGCGATTCTTTTGGCGATTTGCCAGCCTACCCATCTTAGTCCCGATTGTATGTGGAACAATAATTTTCGGCTTACAAACTTGGAGCCCCGGTGGCGGTATTTTCGGCGGCTTAATGTTGTTTATGGCGCTTTCGGGGGTAATCGGCGGTATCCCCTACTTGCTGACCTTAGGCATCTTGTTCGGATATCTAAGGCGGAAAAAAGACGCCGAGAACAATTATCTCCATGTTGGGACCGCGTTGCCGTTTCTTTTCGTTGTTGTGACTCACCTAAGCGGCGTGCTCTTCTTAATGGCGATCGAGGCCGGTTCGATTAGTCTCGATGCGATGGTGCAATTGAATTTAGAGCTAGCCGGATTGGATTTAATTTGTTTTCTCGTTGCTTGCGGTTACACCTTCGTTGGCAGTTTATGCTTGGTTATCCGTCGCCAGCGTGCGAACGAGTCTCCCCGGAGCTGATGCATACCCCCAGGCATCAAGATGGCAATACTCCTTAAGCGGAGCGCGACGCTTGAATCGCTGCCCAAATTTTTCCTGGTCGAATTGGCAGTTCAGTAATTTCCACGCCGAATGGTGTTAGGGCATCACAAATTGCGTTACTCAAACAACCTGGTACAGAACTTGGCCGCCCCTCACCGATTCCGCGCGTACCTAGCGGCGTATGCGGGCAGGGGGTTGTCGCATAAGTTATTTCGATATCTGGTACATCTGCGGCAGTTGCTAGTTTGTAGTTTTCGAAATCTGCTGTGAGTTGTTGGCCATTCTCGTCATAGATGAATTCTTCAAACACGGCGTTAGAAATTCCTTGCACGATTGCGCCTTGCATCTGACCATCGACGATGAGTGGATTAATAATATTGCCCACGTCTTCGG
>JBCCFA010000441.1:0-3738 GCA_039029975.1 Pseudomonadota bacterium | reverse complement strand
TATTTATCCATTGTCCTTCAAAGACCATCAACGATATACAAATAATTGTGTTCGTCGAGATAGCCAATATCGCCGGTGTGATGCCAGCCGTATTTTCGCGCCTCTTGGGTAGCCTCAGGTTTTTCAAAATACCCCGGCGTGACCAAAGGTCCACGACAGCATATTTCACCGCGCTCTCCAATTGGCATTAAATTACCCGCCTCATCAATAATGCCAACTTGCGTGCAACTGGTGACTTGGCCAGCACTTTTCAAGCGCTCAGGATGCTCGCCGTCAGCGGCAGCAGCGACAATTTTGGGACTCAACCAGGAAATCAGCATGGGCGCTTCCGCTTGACCATAGCATTGACAAATTACCGGCCCAAAAACCGCTACGCCTTCGCGAAATTTATCTGGTGATACTGGCGCCGCCGCAATGAGTACTTGTCGTAAACTACCAGTGTCGTAATGTCGATTTTTTGCTTCATCGAGCAGTGCATAATACGCAGTGGGTGGTAAGAAAATATGCGTGACTTGTTCTTTTTGAATCGTCTCCAATACCGTTCTGGCGTCAAAGTTTGGCAGCACGATAGTCGACCCCCCAACCGTTGCGTAAGTTCCGATTACCACACCGGCTGCGTGCGTTATTGGGGCCACGGCGAGATGCACGATGTTCTCCTCACGATCGCCGACGTAACATTTTAGACCTTGTTCGATCATCGCCGTGGCGGCACGATTACTAATTTCGACGCCCTTTGACGGCCCAGTTGTACCGCCCGTAGGCCAGCGCGAAAAGATCACGTCAGGCGAACCGAAAGGATCATTCCAATCTGGAACTTCTGCGGCTGACCCTGCGTCGATGAAAGATTGCAAAGAAGGATGGGGCGTGTCATCAGAGTCAAAACAGATCACACCCTTAAGATCCTTAAGATGGGGAATCACTGCTTCAGTTTCGGCTAATACAGATGAATGGAAAAACAACCACTGCGTTTTCACATACGACATATACTCGGCGTTTGTTGACGCTGCGTTGCGTACATTAACCGGTACCCAAGCGCCACCAGCCCGATACGCGGCGAAAATACACACCACAGCACCGGCATCGTTGGGCGAATACACTGCGACCGAATCGCCAATTTGGAATCCCGCGTGATACAGGGCTTTTGCTATTTGCCGAGTACTCTCTTGCGCTTCGGCGAAGCTTATCGCATTGTCACCACCCGCTACGAAAGTCTTCTCAGGATGGGCGGCGGCACCGCGGTCAAAATAATCGATTGGACGCATTGTTGAACCTATTTTCGTCTTGTTATCTGTTATGGTGCACCACTGAACTTTAAAAACGGAGCCGCTGCTTGAATCTGCGTGCTGTAGATTGCGATTCAAGCGCGCCGTGTCCAAGGCGCGCATCGGACGCATTGTAACGCAACCTACGCTTCGGTGATGTCGTCAATCTAATCGAATAAACATAAATTCCTTGAGATGGAGTACAACTAGGGGTGGATTTTATTAGCCCAGCATATCGTTACCGTTTTATCAAAGCCCGCATCATCTCCATTGCGTTATTCTGGTTTTTTCCGCAGTTGGCTCTAGCACAGGACCCGGAAGCGCTCAGCCAAATAGCTACCCGATTCAACTTACCCACTTGGGTATCGCAATTACGTGGCGAAATCACAATCAAAGCGCAGGAGATCAGTGTCGATAGAAACATCCTAACAAACATAACGCTGCCGATAAGCCTCGAAAATAAGGAACTCTCCGTCACGGGAGCAGAATTTTCTTCGGCTGACGGAAAAGCTCGAGTTGATTTTTCAATTGATAAACATACTGCAGAATTTGTTGGCGTAATCCGCGCCGAAAACTTTGTGCTCAATACAGTCAATGCGCGGCCAGCCGACAAACCCCTCGACGCACGGCAAAAACTCTTTATGGATGAAGTCCTGCTCCCTGATTGGTTACCACGCTTAGTTGGCGAGTTGCATTTCGACGTTGCTCAAGGAACTTGGCAGACCACTAGCTACAAAGAGCTCGAGGGGACACTCACTTTCAACCAGCAAAGTCTATCCAGCGCAATTAAAGTTGTAATCGATAGTGGCTATGCGGAAGGCAGTTTTGTCCACGACCACCATTCCCATAGATCAAAAATAACTGTGCTGGGACAGCGGATACCAGTTCAAATTTTCTCTATTACTGATGAATATGTGTCTGACCTGCCCGTCAATATTGATCTCGACATTGTTACTGAAGGTCAAACAGCACGAACCATGGCTAGCACTGCTAATGGAAAATTATTACTGGAAACCGGAACCGGCAATCTTAATATTCAAAAATTAGACAAGCTCACCAAAGATATCCTTTCGCTGACCCTGACATCTTTGCTTCCAATTTCATTGGGTCCCGCTCACGCCAAACTCGAATGCGGCGCAATAAAATTGAAATTAGAGAACGGTGTCGCATTGAGCGACAACTCGATTGCGGTAAGGCTAGATACCCTGGCGGTCATGGGCGGCGGTGAAATCAACTTTGCCAACGAAACGCTAGATTTGGCACTTCATCCTCATGCGCGTCATGCGGGGCGTATCAATACCAAAAGCGCCGTAAAAGAACTTACGCTTGCCGGCCCTTTTGACGACATAAAAATCACGCCTCATTTGGGCGGTATTCTTGATCAATCTTTGTCCTTAACCGGAAAAATTGCGTCATTAGGCCTAGCGAAGATCGGTCTTCCTATTCTTGATTGGGCCGCGCCGCCGGACGTTGCCTGCATGAGTACACTAGAAATGGCGCATGAGGCGCAAAACTAGCGTCGCTACGCCAAATTTCCCTACAAATTTGCTAAAGGTCGTTCAAAAAACGCATGATCAGATCATTTGTTGCCTGTGGTTTTTCCGCCTGCACCCAATGACCGGCTCCCCTCACCACCTCAACGAAGCGCAGATCATCAAAATCATTAGGAAATTGCTCTTGCCAAGTTGGATCATAAAGTCCCACATCATCCGATTCGCCGATCGCGAATGCAGCGGGTTGCGTAAAACGTAAACCTGGTTTATCTGATAAAAATTTTGCGCCCGAGCCGATGTTTCGATACCAGTTGATCGACGGGCCAAACCCGGCCTCTTGGTATTGTTCAACGTAGTAGTTGATATCGTCCTTCGTTAACCAGGATGAAAATTTGCCAGGTTGCGGAAACACGTCCAGGATATTCGAATCACTTGGATGCTCTAGTTGACTCATCCAAGTACCGCTTGGCGAATCGGCACTAAGTACCCAGTAAATCGTACGAAGACTGTTTTCGACATCTTTATCTAATTCCGCTTCGGCAACACCCGGTTGTTGAAAATACTTCATGTACCAAAATTTTCCTTCGGCGTCCGGTCTATTCACCCATTGATCGGTGAACCGCCAAAATGGCACAGATAAACCCATGACAGCTGAACAAGTTTTTGGATATAACAAAGCAGTCATCCAGGCAACCAAACATCCCCAATCTTGGCCAATTACAATGAATTCCTCGTAGCCTAGCGCCGCTCGAATTCCTTCGATATCTGCACATAATTTCTCGATGTGATAGTTATCCAATCCATCTGGTTTCGAACTGCCCCCAAAGCCTCGCTGGTCAGGGACCGCAACCCGATACCCAGCGCCGGTCAACAAGTCGATTTGATGCCGCCAGAGATACCAACATTGCGGCCATCCATGCAATAAAATTACCAGCGGCCCTTGCCCCTCAACAACTGTCCGTAGCGTCACTCCATTAACGGAC
>JBCCFA010000440.1:0-3741 GCA_039029975.1 Pseudomonadota bacterium | reverse complement strand
TAACTTTTCGCTTAAATACGAGTTATGAGTCTACTAGAAATAGGAGTAAAAAATGAACTCAACAATTACTAAATATGCATTCTTAGGCGGTGCCACCTATTTTGTTTGCATGGCCATAGCGCACTTTTTTAGCATCAAGGTGCTTGTGTTGTTTGTGAATTACGACACACCATTCCAGGGCTATCAGGACAAAATCATCGCGTTTGCGGTATGTGGGTTTGTTTTGTTGTGCGGCAAAACATAGAGATGTGGCTTTCACTGCAATTATTGTATTGGTGCTTACGGTATTGGGATTAAGTGCGGTAAATGTCTACTCAGATCTCGCATCAGTAATAAGCGAAGGTCACTCCACGCTGCCTTACTGGTTACCAACGGGAGCAATCCCGTTTTACGTTGTTATGTTATCGGTGTTGTAAGTAAAAGACGCCGGCGGCAACTAGAAAGCAAATACTTTGGAAGCTGATAGTTGAATGCGTATTCAGCGTCCCCCGCTTGCGTGCATTCCTATCGGAACAACTAGCAGCTCAATCAAAGCTCAGCTAGCTACAGAACTTGAGGTTTTTTTGCAGGCCACGGTGATTAATAGCCCACCCAAGCCGCCAAGAAATAGCCAGCTAACTAGCGGTACAGTGCGCGTGATTAGGGGAGCACCATAGGCATTCACGCTAAGCACCTGGGCGGGCGCCTCAAGAAAATATTCATATGCCAGTCCTACAGTATTGGCAATCGGCAACTCAGTCGGTACGTCGTTATTCGTTGTCGTCGCGCTGTCGATCGCGAACGAGAATTGAATAATCGAAACGTCTGGCGCGATGAGTGTTGTGGGTGAAGAAATCTCAAATTGATAGCGGTTACCGTTCACTACTCGGAGCTGAGCCGTTGCGTTGCCAGCGTCTAGATCGATGTTTCCGAGCGTTGCGTTGAACGATTGAATTGCATAAATATTTACCGAGCCGAACGACGATAACAAAGGCGCGTTTGTGTCTATTTGCAAGACCATTGAAGCTTGGTCGCCAGGATTGAAGGTTCCGACAAGTGGGGGCAGTAATGTCGTCGGGAATTCCCCATCAACCGTTAAGGTCCACTGTTCGGAAAAAGCAGGGTGGGTCTGGCAAAGTGCAGCAACGATCACGGCAGTCTTTGCGACGTGAGTAGTCATTTCGGCTTCAATTTCGCTTTATACAATGAGCGAAGACTAAGGGATTTTTGCGCCAAGAACTGCTAAGAATTACCCAATAAGGCATCGATTCAGGAAAAATGGAACAGTCGATAACGCCAAACAGGCGGACGATGCGCTTATGGCATGTTGTCCAAACTCTGTTGTAGCCACGCTTCCGCGTCGGCGATGTCGCGAAAAACCTGCATCGATTGCGGTAGAGAATCACCACGCGAGGCATACATTCTAGATAGACCGAACGTTAAATCTGACGGTGCGACAATCGCAATATAAGCGTTACCGCGCTCTGGAAAGCGTCTTCGAATTGCCAGCAACTCCTCGATGAATTGCCAATCGAATTGGCTGATATCTGTTTCCGATAAATCCCAAATAGTGGGTACGTCTGCCGGATAATCGGCGCCACTGACGAGTTCCTTGAGTTGCGTCTCAAATTGTTCAAACGTGAAAGCGCCTTTGTAGCTGCCATACAAAATGTTGTTATCGGCATTGTATTCCAGGCTAATGCTCATAACGGCGATGGTATTTGTGGCCGATGAACAGTGTTGTTGTCATTGCAAGCGTTGAGTGAAAGTAGCTGCATGGCTTTGAATGAACGAGCGATTGCAGATTTCGTGCTCCAGCGCCTGGTTGCTATTCATCAACACGTTAGGCCTTTCCTTGGAATGTTATTTCACTTGGTTGTAATGGCTGCGCCCATCGCTTTTTGTTTTTTGGCGTTTCCGGCGGGCGGCGGTACTTCAATACCTCGTTGCACGGCAGGGCGTTCCGCAATCGCATCGATCCATCGCTGCAAGTGGTTAAGGCCATCAACTGATATGCGCGCCCACCGGTGTGCTTTCACCCAAGACCAGTTCGCGATATCCGCGATGCTATATTCGCCGGCTAAGTATTCCACTTCCCCCAACCGCGTATTTAACACCTCGTAAAGCCGACGGGTTTCGTTTTTATATCGCAGGCGAGCGGCAGGTACATCTTCATTGAAATATCGTTCGAAAGTAACGGCCTGCCCCTGCATTGGTCCAATGCCGCCCATTTGGAACATCAACCACTGAATGGCGCACCAGCGATGGTTCTCGTCAGTGGGCATCAAAGCGCCTGCTTTTTCAGCTAGGTACAACATTAATGCCCCCGATTCGAAAATCGTTGTACCGGTTTCGGTGTCAACGATGACTGGAATTCGGCCGTTTGGGTTTAGCGCAAGAAATTCTGGCTTATGTTGGTCGCCAGCCGCAAGATCCACAGCGTGTAATGTATACGGCATCGCCAGCTCTTCTAGCGTGATGCTCGCCTTCCAACCGTTGGGCGTGGCCGCCGTGTAGAGTTCTATCACAAAATTTCCTTTAGTTTTTTAAGCCGTTTAATACGATTTAAGTTAGCCGGAGAGAATATGTCTGCCAGAGGAATATAGGTCAAGCGCTGTTTGCAGCGTTAGCAGTGTCTGAGACATTATGTCGTTATTAGAATCTAAGCGACGATACTTCACTAAATTAGGCAAACAAGTTAGATTGCATACCAATGAGTTTTTACGAAAATAGAATTTTACCGCGCATCATAGATAGGATTTGTGGACACCGCGCATTTGCTGAGCAACGGGCAAAAATTATTCCGCACGCCGCTGGTCGAGTCCTCGAAGTGGGCTATGGTACCGGTACCAGCTTACCTTGGTACGATACCTCTAAGGTGGAGAGCTTAACAGCGCTGGATCCTGCATCGGGGGCAATGGCGCTAGCAAAGAAGCGCGAGCGCGGCTTTGGCTTACCAGTAGAGCACATCGCGCTGCGCGGCGAAGAAATCCCGCTTGGCGCAGAAAGCGTCGACACGGTTGTCGTTGCTTACACGTTATGCACAATTCCCGATGTGATCACGGCGTTAAAAGGCATGCATCGCGTGTTGGTACCAGACGGCAAGCTCTTATTTGTAGAACATGGGAGATCACCCAAACCGCATATCCATAAGTGGCAGCAACGGTTAAATCGCCCGTGGGGGATAATGTTCGGCGGTTGTACGCTGTTGAATAAACCGTCAGAACTGTTGGCGCAAACAGGCTTCAGTGTTGAGCATCAAGAGGAACTAGAGGTGCCGTCTCCACCCTTGGTGCCGGGCGTTTCGCTGGTGAGACATAATTACCTTGGCGTTGCGCGCCGCCAATAACGCGCCGAATTTCTGATTAATCGATTGAGAGAAAGAAGGCGAGCCCGATAAGTATCGGGCTCGCGAGCTTTTTATGAAAAATGTTGGCTTATAAAGCTCAGATAAGAGCAGTATTCGACCTGAACCGTATCAAAGTGATACAAGCACTTCCCAGTAACAAAGCGGGCAGGGGCAGCGGGACGGGCGCGGACGGGGCTACGTTGTCGATAGTGGCGAAGCCATTTGATGCGAGAAACAACAGCTCGCCATCTGCAAACTCATGGAAAAATTCAAGCGTGCCAGTCAATGATTTTGTGGTATCGAAACCGAGGTGAATTGTTTCTTGGGCGGCGGTGCTTCCGATCAATGTAAATCCGGTACTATCCATAGAAAAACTCGCTTGCCCTAAGGTTGCGCGCGCAATTGCCTGAGAG
>JBCCFA010000439.1:0-3755 GCA_039029975.1 Pseudomonadota bacterium | reverse complement strand
GCCGCTTGCCAGATGTTGTATCCCGCCGGCTCATGTTGCTCTTCCAATATGTGACCCACAAGTCCGGCACATCGCGCAATTAAGTTAAAACCGCGTGCGATATCGGGCGGAATATCGGCCTCCAATAACAGCGCGGCGATTGCGGCGTTAGCATTTATCACGATATTTTTACCGCTCGCCACCTTGATCGCATCACCCAACAAGTACATCGCATCGATATATTTGCCGTCGGCACCCGCCGCGCGCGCCACTTCATCCAATCGCTTGACACGGGGATCACCGTTGCGATGGATCGGATGTCCATAACCCGGCAAGAATCGATTCGCTGCGACATGTTCTTCAGCAATGAGTTTCGCCTCAGCGGCTCGATCACTTTCAGGTTTATCCGCGATCCGTTTAAGAAGCTCGGCAGATTTGTCAGCGGTGCCAACAAACCTTGAACCTGCGCCAAGCAAGCCCGCGGCCACTGCGCCCTGCAGCGATTCCGGTTCGCCCAAATAGGTCACCCGACTCGCGACTGCCGACGGCGTCATCCCGTGTTCCATAATACACACCAGCACCGCATCAACCACCGTTCTTTGCAATTGATTTGGTTCTTCGCCAAAGAAGTGAAACATAATGTAGTCAGTAAAGGTCATCTGACCAATCAGTTCGTCGCAAAGATTGCGTCCCCTTATCCAAATATTGTCGACATCACTCGTGCAAAGTCGCGTGACGGGATTATCTTTTTTATACATAGAAAAGCATTCCTATATTTTCGGTATGGTTGGATAGATCTATCCCTGGGATGATAGCGCGCTAGGGCGTTAAGCCCTAACATTTAGTGAAAACGGGGGTGTCGCGAGAAACGCGGTATCAGTCAGTCAGAGATCTTCTTGTGCAGATGCGGGAGCGTCGAATCATCTCCCGCTTTCATGTAGCGCGCTTCATCGCCTGTGCGGGTGACATTTTCGTACACACCATCGTCGCGCCTAACCAACTTAGTAAAACCGGTCTCTTTGAGTTTAGAGTTTCCTATCGGCACAGCAATTGCTGGTGGAGAAAGAACCTTTCTCACCGGAGCTTCAAAATCGGTATCACCCATGTCGACCTGAGCCGCATAACAAACCTCACCCCAGCAGCTCAAAGAGACGTTCACGCTGTGGCGCACTTCAACGGTTTGTCCGTTCGCATCGCAATAATAATCGTAACAAGGCATCTGTATGTTGAAGAATTCGGCAATGAAGTATCAAACTAAAAGGATAGTCGTAAATCTTGAATAACGACAAGCGAACAAGTAAAAATATTCACGATGAGTTAATTGCTCGAACATCGGCACTTAAGCCATTGTCGACGACCCCGATAATATCGCCAGCGTCGTTTAAGGCTGGATAGGGCATGCTGTGCTTTTTGCAGTAACGGGCGACCATCGGATGCAGCCATTCGAAGCGCAGACGATTAAAAGTCTCAAGCGCGATTTGGCGCTCACGGTACATGCCTGCCGCTTCCCGCTGTCGCGCAGCTTCATAAAGAATCACCGCCGTGGCGACCGAGACGTTCAAGGATTCAACCATACCGTATTGTGGCAGCGTCATGGCGTAATCTGCGCGTTCGCGCGCCTCTTCGCTGACGCCCAATAGTTCCGAGCCAACCATAATAGCCGTCGGTTTCGTGTAATCGACATCGCGATAGTCCACCGATGCTGTATTGAGATCGGCAACATAAATGGTCAATCCCTTGGATTTCAAATTCGATATTGCTTCACTTATATCGCGCCAGTAACGTGCCTTGACCCACTTTTGCGTCCCGCTTGCTGCTTTACCGCCTAGTCGTAAAGCACCCTTCGGCGCAATTGCATGGACTTTCCCCACACCGACACTATCGCAGGTTCGCGCAATGGCTGAAAAATTATGCGGTTTATGCACATTTTCCATAACCACGGTTAAATCGGGTTGACGCCGATTAAGCGTTTGCACGATGCGTCTGTTACGTTCTTCGATCATGACAGCTGAAGGCACATTCGAAAACTATGCGTCGAGCACATCTTTTGCTTTCTCCCAGTTACGTCCGTCGAAAATTGTGCTGGTAACTGTTTCAAAATTAGAACTATCAACGCAACGAAGGTTCACGCTATATGAATCGGGATGCGATCTTGGTTGATAAAAAGATTTCACGCCGCAATTTGGGCAAAAGTAGTGCTTTGCCGTTAAGGTGCCGAATTGATAACTCTCACTTTCTGACTCGCCGCACAAGAGCCGAAAATTCTCGTGGGGAACAATCAGATGTAAGTAACGGCTACGACTGCAAATCGAACAATTGCAGTCCAAAACCTCTATTTGCTTCGGCGCGAAAAACTCGAATGTAATCTTTCCGCAGAAACATCCGCCCCGATGGGGAATCATCGGCTGAGTCAATTTTGATTTGCAACCAAGGTTGAAGCGGCCGAGTAAGTGGATACACAGTAAGGAACGCAATAGGTTAGCGCCATTTTGATCCAATCCGCACTCGTTAACTGTAACGGGTAGAATTTATCGCCATAATTTATCGCCACTAGAATAGTACCCACAACGGCCGCAATCTTTAGCGAGCGTTTTACGATTGTCCCTTGGATAGCGGCCTGAAAGAAAGTCATGCTGAAACTACCCGCCGAACAAATGCTGACCTATTCTGAAACCAGCCAGATAGGTACCAGCAGCTGACCCCAAGGTGCTCAGAAAAAACACCAATAAAGTCCTGGCGACCCGATTTTTGCGCCACCCGGCAAAGGATGACGTTTCGGTACGTAATCTGGAAAAATCTCCGACAGTCGGTTTTCTTAAATAAGCCTCCATTAAGCCGGTTACTATCCCCGCGCCAATTGTTGGATTTAGAGATGTTATGGGCGCGGCGAAGAATGCCGTAAGGACCGTTAGAATATGACCGCCGGCTATTGCCGTCCCCAGCGCCGACAACCCGCCATTGATCAGCACCCATTCAAGCACGAGCGTCCAACCAAGCTCGGGGCTACGAGCAAACCCGATACCAAATCCAATAAATACGAGCAGCACGATTATCCACGGTAATTTTTTTAACCAAGAGCGCCCTTTCGGTACAGCGTTTAATTTCGCTAATGCCTCATCAGGATTTTGGACCCCTTCCCTCAAATAATTGCTCAGGCCTTTGAGGTGCCCAGCGCCAACAACCGCAAGAATCTTTTTAGGATCCTCTGCTGCCTTTTTTTGTAAATTTGCGGCCATGAATAGGTCGCGTTCGTCGATCAATGGTTCGTAAATTTCGGAGGCGTTTTCGGAAAACTGCGCAAAAGTGGTTTCTAAAATATCCCCTTCCTTCAGCTTCTCAATTTCTTCCTCTTCGATCTCTTCGTTAACCACCACACTGGCCACCAGACCAGAAAACAAATAAAAGCGCCGCCACCAAGGTACGTTGCTGTAAACGCGACGTAAGGTTGTGCCTACTTCCCTGTCGATTAAGGCGAGTTCGATGTCCTGGTCTTTTGCCGCATCTATCGCAGCGCGCATTTCCGCGCCCGGTTCAATGCCAAATTGTTCGGCAATGCGTTGCTGAAACGCGCCCATTGCCAGCATGGCGGTTACCATGGGTGCCTTGCCGGTTTTAATCACTTGAAACAAATCCAGATGCTGCAAAGCGTTCGGATCATCGAATGAACGAAATCTACTCGCGCACAGCTCTACCGCAATAATGTCCCAATCTTGATCTTCAATTTCTAACTTAACTGCTTCCACGCTTGCGCGCGATACATGCGCGGTACCCAGCAG
>JBCCFA010000438.1:0-3799 GCA_039029975.1 Pseudomonadota bacterium | reverse complement strand
TCTCGGATCATCGATCGTTGGTGCAATATTCGGCACGATGTTTTTAGTAGCCGCCAATAAAGACAAATCACAACCCTTCCCATTTGGACCTTACCTCGCGATCGCCGGCTGGCTACATTTAGTGGGCGTTACCGCACCGCTTCAGAAGCTGATTTTCCCGGCGCATGGATTGTAATGGCCGCCTTCGTAATAGGTGTTACTGGCGGAATCGGCTCGGGCAAATCAGCTGTCTGTCGTGAATTCGAGAAGCGTAACATAGACGTCGTCGACGCCGACATCGCCTCTCGACAAGTCGTTGAACCGGGCAGCGACGGCCTTCGCGAGATTGTTGAGTACTTCGGCCAACGCGTCATCGCCGAATCAGGAGAGCTGAATCGCACCAAGCTGCGCGATATTATTTTCGCCGACGATAACAAACGCGAGTACTTAGAGTCGATACTGCATCCTAAAATAAGGCAACTTATAGAGCGTCAGTTGAGTGAATCCTCCTCTGTCTACACCTTGTTGTGCGTACCGCTACTGATTGAGCGCGGCAGTAGTTACCCCGTAGGGCGTATTCTCGTGGTAGATTGCCCTGAAGAAACTCAGATATCTCGGGTCATGCAGCGCGACGATTTGACTCGAAGTCAAGTGTTAGCAATCATGTCGAACCAAGCAAGTAGAGAAGAACGTCTGAGCAAAGCAGATGACGTGATAATAAACGATGGTCCACTTGAAGAGCTTGAGAATCAGGTTACCGGCCTGCACGAAAAATACCTCGCCCTGCAAATCGATAGCTAGGTTAGCGTCGCGCGATGGTTGAGCAGAGCACCCTCTTTCCAGATGCCGGTCCCGTCACTGTCTTCGAACAACCGCTCAACGAACGAACTCGCTCGTGCCTCCGCTTGGAGCATTTGTTCGCCGCACTTGATAAAGGACTCCAGGGAGACTCAGAGTGGGACTCTCGGGAAGCGCTATGCGCCATGATAGAAATCGGCGATCTATTATCTCGTACAGATATAAAGGGCGAACTCATAAAGGAGCTGGAACGTATACAGGGAAAACTCAACTCGTTGCGGAGCAATCCCGCGGTTGACGCGCAAGCTCTAGAGGATGCTATTGCAGAACTCGTGCCGCACTTGACCACGTTGAAACAAAGCAACTGTCAACCAGGTGCGACCTTGCGTAACGACGAACTGGTGAACCAATTTAGGCAAAGGATCACGATTCCCGGCGGCACCTGTAATTTTGACCTGCCGTCCTTTCACTATTGGCTGCAACAAAGCGCTACGTCGCGCATAGATACACTACGTATCTGGAGCGCCGACTTACAGGTGGTCGCCGCGGCGGTCAATCAAATCTTAGACTTAATTCGCAATAGCGCGCCAAATACGGCTCAACTCGGGAAAAACGGTTTTTTTCAAAGCAAAATCGAAACCAATTATGAATGTCAGTTAATCAGGATTACTTTGCTGAACGATATCGGCGTGTTTCCAGAAATAAGTGGCGGCAAACATCGGTTTACCGCGCGGTTCATGAGTCAATCGGATACCGCTGTTCGTGCTGAACAAGTAGGACATGACGTTAAGTTTGAGCTTCAGTGCTGCGGCTTTTGAATCAGCCTATCCCAGGAATGAACTTTGGCTAGTCTGTGCCTAGGTGAAATTCCGGTAGCGGCGCGTAAATTGAACGTGGCAGTGTTTCTGTCATTCAACTTAAAGCCTTCACTACCGCGGTATTCGCCGCCGGAAATTCAAAACCCTGTAACTTTTCCGGCGCAACCCACCTGATCTCCTGCCCCTCCATGCCGCGAGGTTCTCCGCGCCACGAGTTCACTTCGAAAAAAAACAATCGCACCGTTTTTTCGGGATAATCGTAGAGTTGGTCAAGAAATGGTTCGGCAGAGTCGATTGAGACATCCAACTCTTCAAGCAGTTCTCTTTTCAGGGCATCAAAATGGGATTCCCCGGCTTCTACCTTACCGCCCGGAAATTCCCAGAGGCCACCTTGGTGGAGATGCTTTGGTCGTTTCGATAGAAGGACGTTGCGCGTGCTATCGAATATGATGCCGGCAACTACCTCAATCGTTTGTTTGTCGTTCACACGCGAATAACGAACTTAACTACGATATTCCGCGTTGATTCTTACGTAATCGTAGGATAGGTCTGAAGTTAGGATACTGCATACCTCAGTGGCTGTGCCGATCTTTACCACGATTTTTATCTCTTTTTGCGCCATGATTTTCGCAGCGATATCTTCAGAGTAATCTAGCACCACACTGCCATGCGCCACAATTTGGTAGTCGTCTAAAAAAATCCCGACCTCATCTATCGCGAAGCCTTCAACCGGTGCCCGCCCGATGGCGGCTAAGATTCTCCCCCAATTGGGATCGCTGGCGAATAAAGCCGTTTTCACCAAGGGTGATTCGGCTACGGTATATCCGATGGCTTCACTCACCTGCGCATCGTCACTGGAAACTTCGATCTCGACTAATTTGGTAGCACCCTCGCCATCGGCGACTAATTCTTTAGCGAGTTCCCGGCAAACCTCATAAATCGCATGGCAAAACTTTTGCCATTCCGGATGGGCTTCTCCGATGGCTTCACCTCGCGCGCCAGTGGCAAAGAGCGTTACCGCGTCATTAGTTGAAGTGTCCCCATCGATGGTGATTCGATTAAAAGTCTTCATCACCGCTTGTCTTAAGGCCTTATACAAGTCTTCTGTGGGCACACTTGCATCAGTCGCGATAAAACTCAACATCGTCGCCATGTTAGGTTTTATCATGCCAGAACCCTTTGCCATACCGGTAATGTAGTGGCGATGTCCGTTTAATTCGAATTCTGATGAAACCAGTTTCGGCCGAGTATCGGTAGTCATAATTGCGGTGGCGCCGTGCGTCCAGCCGTCGTCCGAAAGTCCGCTAAAAAGCGCATCCACCTTCTTTGCTAATTTCCCAACTGGTAGGCGCTCGCCAATGACACCCGTCGAATACGGTAAAACTGCCTCGGCGGAACACCCGGCAGCGACTGCAACTTTTTCGCACAGCGCTGTCGCATCTTTAACGCCCGCTGTTCCCGTACCGCAGTTGGCGTTACCAGAATTGATCAATAGATAGCGGGTATTTGGCTCCGCGCCCATATGATCTTTTGCGATGATTACGGGTGCCGCGGCGAATTTGTTTTGCGTGAACATGCTTGCGCAGGTGCTTCCTGCACGGGCTTCAATTAAACAAAGATCGGGACGCTCCGTTTGCTTAATTCCAACATTGACTGCCGCGACACGAATTCCCTCGATCGATTTAATTTCTGTCAGCATTGTGCCTTCGAAACAACGATAATCAAGCAATCTTGCCGTGGCATTGCTTGTACTTTTTGCCCGAACCACACGGGCATGGCTCATTGCGCCCCACTTTTTTACCTTCACGAACATACGTCCCGCCTCCGCTCGGCTGCTGCTCTTCCGGCTGCTGTGGACCGCCAGCTTGCTCACCTGCTAACGCGCTAGTCGGGTCTTCATGTTCGAAGGTCATTTCGCTTGTATCAACTTGAGTGTCTGGAACGCTAGACACATCGTCTTGTGGTTTAACTTCCACCTTCGACAGTACGGTAATCACTTCGCGCATAATTTCTTGAAGCATTCTGCCAAACATCTCAAATGCTTCGCGTTTGTATTCTTGCTTAGGATTTTTTTGCGCAAAACCCCGGAGGTGAATGCCCTGACGCAAATGATCCATCGAGGCCAAATGCTCCTTCCAATGGGTATCGAGTATTTGCAGCATGATCGCCTTTTCGAATTGCCGCAGCACTTCGGCACCAGCAAG
>JBCCFA010000437.1:0-3809 GCA_039029975.1 Pseudomonadota bacterium | reverse complement strand
GCAGCCAGAATAAAATTTCGCGTTTCGATATTTCGGCATAGCACACAGATATACAATGCCGCAGGCAGAAAATGTAGATAGCTCAGGGTGGTTTTTAGCGCTCGAGAAGGATTAACGGCGCCAACTAAACTAGCGAGCATGGGAAAGTAGATGCACAAAAACAGCGTCAGCACCAACTTAAGATCCGCTTGCGGCACGACTAGCGACTTCCTGCGATTGAACATTCGTAACCACATTCCGAGACCGAGTAGAGCAAGCACTCCAATGGTATAATGATATAAATGCTCGGTAGCCATCAACGCGAACGATAAGACCACGAGGAAGGTGCCTAAACGTCGCTCAATTCGCCCAAGGTCGTTGATAAGGACCACCTATCGTCGGATTTTTATTGGTTGACGTAGAAGCCTATCAGCACATGCCGACATTCACTGACAAACTTCGAATCGTAAAAACTAATTTGGGTCGCGAAAGCGCAAAGGCCGTTCGCAAAATATTAGCGCCCAAAGGCGTGCGCGAGCTTCCGCCTAAGTACCCCCAAGACTTCAATAATTTCACGCGCAAATTGTGGGACCAAATTGAGCCCTACACGATGACTTCGCAAGCTAGGGTCGCGAACCTGGAATACGCCACTCGCTATATCGCTACGCATAATATACCAGGTGACTTTGTCGAGTGCGGGGTAGGGGCCGGTGGCTCCATGATGGCAGTGGCTTTGACATTGCTCGACGAGAAAATTTCTGAGCGACGGTTACTGTTGTACGACACCTACGAAGGGATGGCTAAACCGACGGACAAGGACGTGAGTGTTTTTGGCAAACCGGCCACACGTAAATGGGAAAAGAAAACACGTGACGGTAACTGCACCTGGCATAATTTCCCGCTCGAAGATGTTCAGGCAAACTTGGCGTTGACTAGGTATCCCTCATCAAAACTCGAATTCCATAAAGGCTTTGTTCAGGACACCTTGCCGCATAACGATAGCGACGCCATTGCTTTATTGCGCCTCGATACCAATCTTTACGAGTCGACCGTAGCCGAATGTAAGCACTTATTTCCGAAACTACAGCGCGGCGGCGTACTGATTATTGACGATTATTATCGGTGGCTCGGCCAAAAAGAAGCCGTTGATGAATACCTTGCGGAAAACGATATTCCTATGTTGTTAATGAGAATAGACGATCACTCAGCAATGGGAATCAAGCCCTAAGCGCATTTACTATCTGCAGGTGGGTTTGTTCAGGTTGTTCCAACATGCAACCGTGACCACATTTAGGGATCGATTCAAAATTAACATGGTCGAACTCTTTAGCCGCGGCGGCAGCCACTTTCGGTGGCGTCATCTTATCTCTGTCGCCAACAATCATCGATACCGGCATGGTGAAATTCGCGATCGCTTGGGCCGCGTTTTGGTATTCATTGCAAGCGTTCAAGTCGTTGAACAAAACGCCTGAGGCGGCTGTTTCCAACCAACGTCTTGCTAAATTTATCGCGCGTACACCCGCCACCCGATTACCACCGATTTGTTCCGCGTAATCGTGCCCCCAAATCACCATCATATCGATAGCGCTTGGATCATCCTTTCGAGCCGCCTCTAATAACGGTTCTCCTACAGTCATCGGATAAGCGCAACCAATTAACACCAATTGCTTAATGCGTGACGGCGCCCGGTGCACTGTTTCAATGGCTACCAACGAACCCATGCTGTGACCGACGAGACGACAGTCCTTAACATTAAGTTCGTCGAGAACTCGGTTCACGAAATCCGCCATGGATTCTATGCTTGGCCGTAACTGACCTTCTGATCGACCGTGGCCGGGTAGGTCAATAGCCAGCGCGTTGTAGCCGTTATGGGCAAAATAGCGCGTGTAAAGTGCCCATACGAGATGACTCATCCCGGCGCCATGAATAAACGCAATTGTGGGTAACCCCGGGTCGAATTCGCGATGGCCGGTACCGATAAATATACTTTCGTTATCTATAGTGATCTGCATTTTTCAACTACGAAGATTGCTTACAGCGCATCATGCTTATGCGCATTGTCTCAGTTATTTTTGTGAACGATAGAGTGCTTTTGATAAGTCATCGATCAGATCTTGCACTTCCTCTAAACCAATTGACAAACGAACCAAGCCCTCCGAAATTCCTGCTTCAGCAAGCGCCGCACTATCCATTCTAGAATGCGTTGTGCTGGCCGGATGAATCACCAATGACTTAGCATCACCAACGTTAGCAAGATGCGAAAATAAGTCGAGCGCGTCAATGAACTTTTTGCCCGCAGCTCGTCCGCCCTTTATTTCGAAACTGAATACTGCGCCTACCCCTTTCGGTAGCAAATCTTTAGCCAGCGCATAATCTTCATGCGTCGGTAGTCCTGCATACGTGACAGATTCAACGGCTTCCTGTTGGTCTAAAAATTCAGCGATAGCTTGAGCATTACTCACGTGTCGTGACATTCGCAAGGGTAGCGTTTCCAAACCTTGCAATAAGTAAAATGCGTTTTGGGGAGACAGCGCCGCGCCAAAATCTCGTAAACCCTCTACTCTAGCCCGAGAAATAAATGCCGTCGGCCCAAAGTCCTCGGCGAAATTTATGCCGTGAAACCCCTCATAGGGCGCGTTAAGCGCAGTAAAGCGTTCGTTTCCCGCCCATTCAAACCTACCGCTATCAATTACCGCACCACCAACAGCAACGCCATGCCCGCCAATAAATTTGGTGAGCGAATGAACGACGATATCCGCGCCATGATCAATCGGGCTTAATAATGCAGGCGTTGTTAGAGTTGCATCTAAGACTAAAGGAATACCAGCGTCATGCGCTATCGCGCTCAATTTAGGAATATCTAGCACTTCACCACGGGGATTGCCGACCGTTTCAGCATAAATTAGCCGGGTACGTGAGGTGATTTTGTTGGCAAAGGAATCGAGATCGCGCGGCGCAACGAAGTCGGTATCAATACCGAAACGCGGTAAAGTGTAATGCAAGAGGTTTTGTGTACCACCATATAAGGCGTTGGAAGAGACAATGTGAGATCCCGCATCGCACAAAGTAGCAAGCGCTAAATGAATAGCGGCCATACCACTCGCGGTAGCAATTGCACCGACCCCATTTTCCAACGCCGCTAATCTTTCTTCGAGTACCGCAACGGTTGGATTGGAGATGCGGGAGTAAACGTAGCCAGTACGTCCCAAGTTAAACAACGAGGAAGCTGAATCACTATCTTTAAAAACATAAGATGTCGTTTGATGGATTGGGGTCGCCCGACTACCGTGCTCTTGATCTGGCGCTTGGCCCGCGTGCAAACTTAAAGTGTCAAAGCCGAGGTATCTCGGTCCGCTCATGCAAGGTCTCCTCCACCCATAATTTGATATTCG
Source organism: Pseudomonadota bacterium (assembly GCA_039029975.1). Classification (GTDB taxonomy): domain Bacteria; phylum Pseudomonadota; class Gammaproteobacteria; genus JBCCFA01. The sequence continues at coordinate 438 of JBCCFA010000437.1, read as the reverse complement.
AAATTTGCGTCGAGAATGCACGTAATTTCGCGACAAGCATTCTACGCACTTGCGTGACAGAAATGTGGAGAGAGCAAAAAAAATGCCCCGAACAAGCGGGGCAAAGAGTTCTTTGCCGCGGATCAACGCGGCAATTGGCACTACCCGGACGTCTAACCTGCGCCGTCTTCAATTTCCATGATTAGGTGCAGCGCGCTCCGGCAGACGGCACAACAAAACCGTCTATAGGGGGTTTAGCAATTACTTTGCCAAGTCGATTATTTATTTCAAATTCATATATTTAGAGTGAATCGAACACCGCTAGTTGATACTTTTGTTAAGTCCGTTGACAAAGTTAGGCAGAAGAAACGCCCTAGAGTAATTTCCAGGGCCTATGGGAAATTTATAACCATTTGATTTATAAAGCTTATTACCAATATCCTGGCAGTCATTCGTTGT
>JBCCFA010000436.1:0-3814 GCA_039029975.1 Pseudomonadota bacterium | reverse complement strand
CATCTGTCGCCTGCGCGCGAGTGATTTCTTCAAGCCCGATGTGATTGGCTGAATCTAGCGGGTCTACCTCTATTTTTTGCGGCGGTTCCTGAATCCCTTCAACCGTGATCTTTTCAGTTTTACGTTCTCGCTCTTTTTCCTCGTCTTCCTCTGATTTCTCTTGCGCCACTGCGACCTCAGCAATCAACAGAGTTACACAGGCGATCAATAGACAACGAAGCACCAGGGGTAAGCCTGCCGTTACGCGGGAGAAATTGATTCGCTTGCGTAATCGAAACTGAGTGATTGCGCGAAAAAAGAAATACATCCAGTGGGCTGCCTACTGCATGGTCGCAGTTTTATTTGCCGGCTGCGGCGTCTCAGCGCTGCTCTGCCAGGCTTGTTTAGTTTGTCGCGTGTTTGTCGGAATGGGAGCCATCGTCAGACCCGCACGACGGCTGGTCATGTGAGTGAAAACACTGCGCTAGCGTGTGGAGAATTTTAAATGATTTCAGGTAGTTAATAAAGTTAATGATAATAATTACCATTTAGTTTAGGATGCAGCGGTCAGCAGTATTAACAATAATATGGTAATTAACTATGCGTAACTTAAAACTTATCTACTTGATATTACTAGGGGCTTTCGCCCAACCCCTACTTGCCGACACGGTCGGCGTCATGGACCCACCAGGCTGGAACCGTGGTGATGCAAACACAGGTTATCTGGAATTCGATTACTTCAACGGCCTTACGAACGCAACTTTGGCGCAAGGCGGTGTGTTTGGAAAAATTGAACAAACCCTCGACCTCGGTTTTCCGCCAGCCGGGACCTATTTCGATCTCGGCGAAGAACTCACAGATAACCGTATATACGTTCATTCTAGCGCGGCAAACTGGGATATTAGCGTCACAGAACAACCGTTCATGGTTAGCACTGTCGTACTACAAATCAAAGAGCGCGCGGGATCTGGGTTAGATAGTTTGAATCCAACCGCAAACGGCGAGACTGCAGATAGTGTATTCGTATATGACGATGGTAATTCCAACGCCATTACACGTTGGCTTTTCTTGCTCGATGCACCAATCGCTCCAGAGGGCGGCTTGAGCTTGAACATCGCCAATGGTCCATTTTCTTTCTACTCCTATGACTCTTTCTCGGTTGACTTAAACGCAGCTGCTGTCCCAGTGCCCGCGGCTGTTTGGATGTTCGCCAGCGCCCTACTCGTACTCGGCAAACGTCTACGGCAGCGCGTGTAGTTGGACCGTTGTATCCCTAGGAACGTTGCTTAACGCAACGTTCCGTGTAGGGGACACTGCGCAGTGTCCCCTAAAAGCGCCATTCCAGGGTGACTCGGGTTTGACGGGGTTCAAGCGGGTGAAAGTGCACATCAGATACACCAATTCTCTCTGCGTTATTCGCGCCGCATAGCGCTTGCGGATCGCTTGGTAGGCAGGATTCAAAAAAGTAACTTACGTCAGGATCTTCTGAATCAAACAGGTTGAACACATCAACGCTTAGCGAGAGCACTTTGCGCCAACGATAACCCAACCGTAAATTCGCAACCGTTGTCGATTCAGCTTTAACTGAGCCGCTTTCTGTTAACGGCGTATCGCCAAAGTGCCTCACTCGGAACGCACCAAAAATACCGTTGGGTAAATCAATACTGGCACCGCCGGTACTAACACGGCCAACTGAACCAGGAATTTCATCGCCATTAGTAAATTCGGGTTTCGTTAAGGCCAAGTCGAAGTCCAGCGTTAACCAATCATTGACGCGATAAAAGTTGTTCCATTCAACCCCATATCGTTCGGATTTCCCGCTTGCTTCAGTGGTGCCAGCGTCGCCAACAAAAACCAACTCCGAATCTAATTCGAGATACCAAATTGCCAGCGTGGATTGCAATCCTGCGAGCCTGGTAGTTCTAAACCCAATTTCGTAGCCGCGCGATTCGACGATTGGATCAACCGGTGAAATGCGGTCACCGTTACTTGGATCTATCACACTAACAGCACCGCGTGCGTCATTGCTATGGAAGGCCATCCCAAAATTCAGGTAGATTTCGGAGTCCGCCCATGGACCGAAAATCAAACTTGCTTTCGGACTCACCACAAAATCGCTCTCCGTTCCCGAGTTCGCGGCTAAATCGCTTTCCACGTCGAACCAAAAATTATTCGCGCGGACACCAATGTTCGAACGCAACCAAGTGCTCCAAACAAGTTCGTTCGTTAAAAATATCCCGAGATTAGTTTCTTCGACACTGTCATCGCGGACCGCAGAAAGAGGTGCTCGGCCACGGCTACGAAATAAACCGACATCATTAATAATATCGTGACGCACCTGCAGCCCCACTTTAGTGGTGGATTCTCGATCGAAGAACTGGTGGTCGTGTTCGTAAGTGGAATTTGCACCTAAAATCCAACGACGGTCAATTTGCGTAATTTGATCGCCATTAATTGGATCATCGAGAAAGTAAGTAAAATTAGAGAACAACGCAAAGTCAGAATAGACTGCATAGGCGTTGCTGCGATACCGTGCGTTTTCTTTGTCTGTCGAGAACTCCAAGTTTGCGCTATAGCGCGAGCTGTTGCCGCCGAGCGTTTGATCTATTGTGCCTAAGCGCGGAATCACACCCTGGCGAATCGCTCGTTCGGGAATCTGATCGGTCGAATTCCATTCCGCGTCGTAAGCCGTGATTGTTAATCCGAAGAAGCGATCTGCGGCATGACCAGAATATTTCAACAGCGCGTTCAGTTTCTCACCATCTTCATCGCGTACCCACGGACCATCGTAACGTTGTGCTTCGAACGCACCGGTTAAGTAATTACCATCGAGGTTGATAGAACCGGCAGCAACGCCTCTGAAAAAACCATTCTCGCCGCCAGTGAATTTCACAAGCGGCTGATCCACGGTGCTCGACAAGGTGTAGCGCGCATACCCCGCCGAACTAAAATCACCGATATCGGCATAATACGGCCCTTTCCCAAAACCAACAGAATCGACCAACTCAACGATGATTGGGTTGAGATCTAAGTAACCCTGGCCATGACCATGCGAAGGGAGATTTAGCGGCACACCGTCCAGAAAGCCGGCGAAATCGGTGCCGTGGTCAAGATTAAATCCACGGAGAAAATACTGATTGGCTTTGCCGGTACCTGAATGCTGGGTGACAGCCGATCCCGGAATGACCTCAAGTAATTCGCCAGAGCGAAGCATAGGTCGCGTTGCTAAATCGGATTTTCCGACTAATCCAGCCGAAGCCGACACCGTTTTACCTATTAGGTTTTGCGCCCGACCTGTGACTAAAATTTGCTCAGTTTCATCCTCATGGGCAAAGCATAAAAATGGGAGCATGCAACAAAAGAGAACAAACGTTTTATACATCTAGTGAGCTGAAATAGGTATGTTGTAATCTTCCGCAGCTTCAAAGTCCTTTGATTCAAGTACGGACGAATGACTTTGTGCTGTTTGTTTTCTAAGTGCCAATTACTACTGAGCGCGCGAGCGCGAGCTTCGATCATAGCGTTCCAAATAGCCGAACTTATCCCAAAAAAAAATCGGCCGCGAAATTCGCGGCCGAGTAAGTCTTACTTTTTCTAGCAAATATCTCAGGTTCGTCTTCGCAAGCCAAACAGACCAACTAAAGCGCTACCGAAAAGCCACACTGCGGCAGGCACAGGAATAGGTGCTAGGTTGTCCACCGTACCGGTGATATCCCAAGTCCAGGCGAAAGGTATCCCCGCTGCGGCAAAGCCGTCATCGAGATCGACAAAAAGGCTAAACGTACCGTCAGGGTTGATATCGAAAGTTCCCGTGTAGGCGACATTTGTAGCTGTT
>JBCCFA010000435.1:0-3829 GCA_039029975.1 Pseudomonadota bacterium | reverse complement strand
CACCGCACGATTATGCTCTCGTAGCGTAGCGTAGAATTGATGACTGCCGTCCCCTTTAGCGACAAAGTAAAGCGACTTCCCCGCAGCGGGGTTTAGAGCGGCGACCATTGCCGCGCGACTGGGCAGCGCAATTGGTGTTGGCGGCAAGCCAAACCGTGTGTAGGTGTTATACGGCGTATCATCGCGTAAATGTTTTCGCGTCAAGTTCCCGTCGAAAGATTCACCAAGCCCGTAGATCACGGTTGGGTCGGTTTGCAATTTCATTCCCCGCTCAAGACGCCGTGAAAAAACACCCGCAATCCTATCGCGTTCGCCAGCGCTGCCGGTTTCCTTTTCGATAATCGAAGCCAAAATTAAGGCTTCGTAGGGTGTTTTAAGTTGCGAGTTATCGGCGCGTTCCTGCCAGGCCGAGTGCAAATGGCGGTGCATCGCCTCGTAGGCTTGCCGGTAGATGGTTGCGTCGGATGCGCCCACCTTGAAACGGTAGGTGGAGGGATAGAAAAGCCCTTCCGCACTAGAGTATTCGCTACCTAGTTTTATCAAAAGCTCCGCGTCGGCGAGCGAACGCCAGGCAGGCTTGAGGTCTGGGTGTTTTGCGATCACTTTACGGAAATCGCGAAAAGTAGTGCCCTCAATAAATGTTATTGATGCTGTAGCCACCGCGCCGGCTACGAACATCTCGAACAGCTCCCGGGGTGTCGCGCCGGTGTGAACGCGATAGGTTCCAGCCTGGATTGATCGGTGCTCCGCTAGCCGAGAATGAACAACTAAAAACAATGAATCCGCAAGCCACCCGTTTTGTTCAAACCGCCGGGCTACTTCGCGTAGCGAAGCGCCCTTTTCAATGTTGAATAAGTAAGACGGCTTATCGCCAATTTCAATGGGCGAATCCATCGCTTTTTTAAGTTCCGTCAACCACCACACGCAACCCAGCCCGGCAGCCGCCGCAATGATGAATGTGGATGCCAACACCGAGCGCATTTTGATTTTCATGCGATATACCGTGCGCCGCGCAAAGCGCCGTCGAGTTCCAGGCACAATGTCGTCGAATCGAATGTGAAAGTCTCTCCGATCATCGATATCGAACGCACGCCCAGTATCGAATTGCAGATGAAAAATTCCTCGGCAGCGTGTAAATCAGCGGCGCTGATGTCACCCACTACACAGGGTATCTGCCAATCTTTGAGCTGATCGATGATCAACTCGCGAACGATCCCTGCAACTCCGCTCTCACAGAGATCCGGCGTAACCACCTCATTCCCTGCTTTTAGAAACAGGTTGCTCCGCGTGCCTTCGATAATTCTGTCCTGATCATCAAGCATGATCCCTTCAAGATAATCATCGCCGGGCCATTCGCTACTCGCCATGATCTGATCGAGCCGATTGCAATGTTTGATACCGGCAAGCGCCTGGTTGCGAGAGATCCGATGCTCACAAATCCACGCCCGGTCGGGCAGTGGTAGCGATCGATAAGGCCACGGGTGAGTACTCGTCAAACGATTCGGTAGGCTGGATTGCGACGGGCGATACCCTCGCCCCCCGGCCCCCCGTGTGATAGCGAGTTTCAAAACGTTGAGATCGTCGAAAGCGAGCGCCTTCAAGTCGTTTTCAAACTCTGAGACCCCGCCGCTTTCTATCATCAAAGCCTCACAGCCGCGCCGCATCCGTTCGAGATGTTTCTCGAGGCACAGCGGCGATCCATCAACGACAGCAAGCGTTTCGAAGACACCATCGCCGTAGGCCAACGCACGATCACCGGCGAGAGATTCACGGCAGTCGCGTCCATTGAGAAGGATCACTTGAGGAAGGGCCCTTTGCTCAACGCCCGTCGTCGCGACAAGTTATTCGAAGCGTTGGAAAACCAGTGTGCCGTTGGTGCCACCAAATCCAAATGAGTTGGACATGGCGACATCGATTTTCATTGCTCTCGCCGTATTCGGAACATAATCGAGATCGCATTGTGGATCGGGCGTGGTGTAGTTGATCGTAGGTGGCGCGACCTGGTCCTTTATCGCCATAACGGTGTAGACGGCCTCGGCGCCGCCGGCGGCACCCAGCATGTGCCCAACCATGGATTTTGTAGAACTCACGGCAAGCGAATTGGCCTGGTGCTTGAATAATCGTTTGATGGCATCGGTTTCGGCTTTGTCGCCTGCGGGCGTGGAGGTGCCATGCGCGTTGATGTAGTCCACTTCGTCAAGATTCTTGCCCGCGTCTGCTAATGCGGTTTTAAAAAACTCAACGCATATTTTGCAGAATGAGTATCTTCTTCTGGCGGAACGTATAGTCCATATTTAATTGAATTTAAATCCAATTGGGAATAGTTGAGGTAATAATGAGACGGGGGTTGATGTAGAAACATGGAATTAAAAGAGGAACCAAAATATCCAATCAGAAAAAAGGACCACAATAGAAAGTTTAGAATACATGTTGTCAAGCATAGTAGTGAAATTGTATAAATACCCCTGCCTTTTTGGATTACTCAGTTGAAAGAGGCATGCCCTCAAAGTTGCTGCCAAAGCCTCTTTGGAAAAATGCGATCGGTGCTGCGTCGAAACCGAAACGGTTAAAACTTGTGCAAGATAATGAAGGGTATTATCATTGCCCTGTGGAAACTTGCGATGGAAACATTTACAAGACAAAAAGAGGATGCCGTAAACACGTGTTCCAAAGACATGGCTGGTATTATTATTTTGAAGAGAAACCGAAAGTAGAAGAAGTTTTGCCCGAAAAAGTGGTAAAGAAAAGAATGCAGCGTACTTACAAAAGCAACACTAAAAACATTCCAATGTTTCTTAAGGACTGTTTGCTTCACAAGACTTTCAAACGGTGGTTACTTAGTCCTGGCGGTGGCTCAAAAGGTGACGCTCAAGCAGAACAGATTGGCTGCAGAGTTTTAAAGTATTTGAAATTTTGTTGTCCCGATTCCGAATCAGAATGGGAAATACCAACTGGCGTAGTCGATTATTGTGTCGGGTCAGTTACTCTATTGTCCGATTTTGTTGAATATCTAAAAGAGAAGTGGGAAGTTGGTTATGCTGGTATTATTGACTATATGAATGCAATTGCACACGTCCTCGACTTTCGGAGAAGCTCTGGTTTGAATCCTAACCACGTGCAAATATTTCTGGCAGCAGAAATATATTTACAAAGAGTTCAAAAATGCTTAACAAAGAAAATGAAAGCTCAGTGGAATGTGCTTCTCAGCGTTGAACATTTAACACAAATCAATTGTTGGGCATCTTTAGAAGAATTGCAAGCCGTTATACCATATCATGGTGATAGGTTTGCTCAAATCCTTATCAACTCTTCTTCTACACACACTGTGATTCCAGCACATGACCTATCTTTTTGTACAGCCTACGTCATTGCAATTTTATTTCTGATGGTTAAAGGGACAAGACCAATGACATTTACATTCTTGACTGTTTCTATGGTAAAAAGTGTTGATCAACATGGTATCATAGATCAAACAACATTCAAAACCTACGCGAAGTACGGCTTCGATACTTTGATATTTTCGCCAAATGTTTTACACATGTTGAATGGATATATTACATGCATCAGACCAAGATTGAATCCGATTTGTGACTATTTGCTAATATCAAGAAACGGGACACAGTTGACGCGAATTAGCGACATTTTTGGTAGACTTGTATTTCAAGCAATTGGAAAGTATATTCATGCCACAAGATATCGCCAAATTATTGAAACAGAAAGTGCAGTAGAGAAATTGACGGTAGGCGAGCAAAATGCTCTTTCGGAAGATCAAAAACATACTTCTTTTGTCGCTAAAGTTCATTACAAAGAGTTACAATCGAGACTTGTT
>JBCCFA010000434.1:0-3833 GCA_039029975.1 Pseudomonadota bacterium | reverse complement strand
GTGGGTGTAGCACAGTTGGTAGAGCACAGGATTGTGGCTCCTGATGTCGCGGGTTCGAACCCCGTCACTCACCCCATCCCAACACCGTTGATTGTTGTGCCCCCGTTCTAGCGGGGGCTTCCCCATCTTGTCTTCACGCCAAGCTGCTCAGAGCGGATCACAGCTGGGTTCGTTGACTTTGTTGATTATGTTCGCATGCAAGCCGCTGTAACTCGGTATCCAGGATTCTAATTGGCTGGTGACATGTTGGTGCGCATTCGGCAATTGATGCCAGGGAATGCCAGGCCAAGCGTGATGCTCCGCATGATAGTTCATGTTCCATAACCAAAACCGGACGAAGGGACTGGAGCTCACCGTCCGAGTCCTTCGCAGTATATTGCCGTCCACGGGTAAGCCCGTATGTTCGCTCGCTACCCAAAGCGTTTGGAACACGTGCGTAAACCAAGCTGCAAATAGTAACCAAGCGCCGCCAGGCAGCCAAAACAAACACGCAAAAGTAAAAAGAATCCAGAAAATTAAGATGATTCGCGATTCAACCGCTAATTGGCGTTTGTTTGGCGCACGATTTACCCACTTCGCAAAATCCGTCCACCTGCTCTCCGGCTTCAACGCAAACCCGATGGTCGGGCTGAGTTTTAGCTGCATTAAGCCTAGGCCAGTCGCCATGTGCAGCCAATTTTTTAGGCCCGTGGGCCACGCCAAGTAACGCGGGTCGTTTAGCAGCTCAGGATCTTTTTCTACATCTTGGGTATACCTGTGGTGTTCAAAGTGGAAAGTCTTGTACACGGATGGCGCCAAGATAAAAGGGATACCGGTTAACCATGTGCCCAAGGTGTTTAGGGATTTCGTGCGAAAAGCGGTTTGATGCGTACATTCGTGAAAGGGCGCGAATAGCCCAGACCAAACCCAGGCTAAAATCACGGCTAGCGGAAAAGAAACAACCACGCTAAATATCTTCGATCCAAGGATGACGACGAGTGTGATGAAAGTCACGAGGTGAACCGTCAGGCGGACCACAGATGGACTATCTTGTCGAATTTGCAGATTTCGCAAAGCCTCGCGCTCAATCAGTGGCCGTGTTTCAAACTGCGCATCCATCATGAGATCTTAGCGTTAAAGTGCCAAAACTAGAGGTGTACGCACGTAGTTTGGGCACTAGGCGCTTAACGAAGCTTCGATAGTTGCACCAATCTCGGCTCGCAAGCCTCGCTTGTTTTTACCATACGCTTCGGATGGAAGCGCGGCTAAATTGCTTGCGACTTCAAGCGTGGCTTCATGCAGCTTATCCGCATCGTGTATTTCGTCGAGATAACCGATGTCTAATGCCGTTGTCGGATCATATAACTCAGCTTGCACAACGGCTGCGGTCAAATGTCGCTTGGACAACCTCGCTTTGGCGAATTCGAATCCAAAAATAGGTAGCTCAAACCCAATAGCAGTTTCGTTCAAGCCGATTTTAAAATCGCCTTTCGCGCCAAGCCGCGTATCCGCTGCCAACAGCATAAAAGCACCAGCGGCGACTGCGTGTCCCGTACATTCAGCAACGACAGGTTGGGGGTGCATAAATATTCGATGTAAAATTTTGGTGCCCCGTTTGACCAACGCTATCGTTGCTTCAGGGCCTTTCTTGAATTCTTTCAGGTCGAAACCCGCTGAGAAGATGCCGGGTCTCCCGCGAATGACGACGGCCTTGGCAGAAGCCTGTGCTTCGTCCAATCCGGCGTCTACGTCGTCAATAAGTTGGTGACTAACGGCATTTGCTTTTCCCGAATCTAACGAGATTATCGCGATATTATTTTCTACCTTACAGATTGTCATAAACGTCTCCCGGTTGAGCCCATACTTAAGCATTGCTCGACGGCTAGTGCAAGGCATTAATGGGTTAAGAGTTCGGTGTTCGTAACGCGCAGGCCGGACCAGGCCTCAAGGATATGCGCAACACGTGCATACGGACTGAAAATCTATACGAGTCCCCGCTGTCTTCAAAAAAATGCGCTGGTTATGAGGTTTTAGATACTCAGTTACTCATAAGTGCAACCTAGGTGTTTATCCACGCAAGCACCGATATTGATTTAAAGATACACGATGAACTGCCAGTAAACGAAATACCGTGGGTAAATGGATTCTTAAGAGAACAATAAAGACGGTAATGCCATGTCCAGCATCGAACATGGTTTACATTGGTTCGGGTGGGTTGCCGGGGATATCGATTATTGCCCGGATTTAAAGGGGTGATGTTATCTCGCTGTTATCGATACCTACTGATATTGGCGAAAGTATTCCCGTCAGAGCAAGATGGTAAATAACGTGCTATCAAGGTTTAACAACGACTACGATACCAGCCTCCGGTGAGTAAGGCGAAAAACATGAATACACCTCCTGTTATAGGTATTGGTACGGTAGCAACCGGATCGGAGACAACCGCGGTGACAAATTGGCTCGTCAACACATCGGCGATTTGGTCGGCGTTAAGCCGCTCGCCGTCAACGATATCCGAACCGGTACCCATGAGGTTTTCATCGATATGATTGTGGGGTAGACCGAGATTGTGGGCAATTTCGTGTGCAACAACGCTCGCAATGACTTCTCTCCCAGTTTCAAAGCTCAGCAAACTGGTGCCCACATATTGCGCAATTCCGTTGGCACCCACGTAAGCGAGCCCGGCCGCGAAATTGGCATTTAAGGGCTCGAATCCTGGTACCACGTTCACGAAAAACATGTTGATGACTGCACTATCCAGGTTTGTCACGCCGGCGGTCGTACCATTCGAAACGATCGTAGTTAAGTCACTTTGCGGACGCGGTGTGGCTAGCCCTTCATTCGCAAATGACGAGTTCCAAAAATTCGGTGCAAGGAATTCTATATCCAAGCCGGCTTGCGACCAAATTGTGTCGACAAAACCCAGTATGCTTGCTTGCTGAGAGGCATTACCAAAATAGTTTGCTTGATTTGTACCATCGTTGTCCGACACGACAATCGGCTGAACAGTTACCGTTCCAACAATTGGGGCTGGGGGGTTAACAATTAATGCCGCACCGCTATTCGTGCTATTCAGCACTAGCGCTAATAAACCGAAGATTATTTTCTTAGTCATTTGATTTAAATTATTCCCCGCAATCTAGATGTTACTTACATACGGTACTTAAATGCCTCACCGGAACGCGATACGAATTCTTGTCGTTAGAAATTCTAACTACACCATTCAACCAATCAAAGCATAATTGGTCGTTCCGTAGTTCCCGAATGACTACAAGATGGATTTGTTTATTTCGTGACGGGTCAATGGCTAACTGCCAACTACTACAACTATTTCGCACGCAGTCCAGTTGGTTTTTTTGAAATTCATCGGCCTCTGACCACCATTCCACCGAGTTAGCATAAATTGGTGCGCCGTCTAACTCGTTTATCGGAAAGACCGTGATAGATGGAAAAGAGTTTGCGTTCAATGCGGTGACTAACGATGCGCCGAGCAATCCTAGCGAAACGATACTAAGACGAACCGTATTAGTGTGCATAATTAACTATTCGCACGGGTGAGTGGGAAAGCGATCCTAAACTGCGGTGGATAAAATAAACAGCGACAGTTTGGAAATTTGTGCGACCTTTATCAAAAACGGCGTGGTTAGCATCACTGAGCCGGCGTTAACGGTGAAAACTTAGCCCGCGACCTATCTCCAATCAGATTTCGGTAAGAATTTTGGACTGATTGCTTTTACGACCGGGCCGGTTAGCTTGTGTTGGCGAATACGCACCATCGTTTGCGGGGAACCGGCGGCGAAACACCACATCGCTAGAATTAAAAAACAGGTCGTTGGAAGCAGCGGCACAAAAAT
>JBCCFA010000433.1:0-3835 GCA_039029975.1 Pseudomonadota bacterium | reverse complement strand
TCCGTATTGATCGCAGAATCTTTTTACTAAAGAAAGGCCAATGCCGGCCCCATTTTCTTGACCGTTATCTCCGCGACGATAGCGATCGAAAATCTCCGTCTGCTTGACTTCATCGATGCCCGGACCGTAATCCTGAACGACAACCCCTTCGTGGGTAATGGATATGTTAATAAGGTCTTGGTTTGTGTACTTAACCGCGTTTTTGATGATGTTACCGATGACAATATCGATTACTGCGGGGATCGCGTTAATGGTTCTTTCGGTCTGTTGCGTCACTTCAACAGAGATGTCACGGGAATCTATGATTTCCTTCAAAATCGACAGATGATCGTCAACTACCTTACGTACTTTGATAGGTTCAACAAGATTGTCGAAGTTGTGGGGCTCTCGCGCGAGATACAGTAACGCTTCGGTTAGGCCTGTCATTTGTACGCAACCGCGAGTAATCCTGTTCACCACTGGAATCGAGTCGTTGTTGGTGTCCTCTAAACGTCGGTGGAGTAATTCTGCCGCACCGTGCATTGCCATCAGCGGCGTGCGTAACTCATGGCTGACATCGGCGGAAAATTCTTGTTCTTGTTTTAAGAGCTTACTAATTCGTGCGTGATATTCTTCGATAGAACGTTCCAATGTCTGTATTTCATCGCTATCTTCCAGCACTTCGGATTCGGCTGAGCCGTTTTCATTGTGTATTTCGAACTGAGATACGCGTTTTGCTAAATCGGTTAGGGGTTGGATGATGTGACGCCCCAATCGTTGGCCTGTAAGCACTGAAACAACAATAATCACTAACGAAATAACGGCGGAAAATACCAGCAAGGAGGACTCGAAAGCATCGGTATCATCTTCATCGAATAGAAAATGATACCTGTTCAACCCACGGTCTATTATCTGGTAATCAAAAACGCGACCATCGATCGTCACATTATAGGTATCTTTAGGCAGTTCCTTTACATAATCAGGGATAGATTCATCGTTGCCTCCACGAGCGATAAATACTTGGAAATTATCGCGCGGCAGATCGCTGATACTGGGGTCAACATTGTACTGTTGAATAAAGGTGGATATATCCGCTTGATAATGTGCTTCGAAGAACTTTTTTTCCGCGATTTCAAAAGTAAGTAAAACGGCCACCGACAAAATCGCGCTAATAATGACGGACAATAACAGCGCGCCAAGCGTTATTCTGGTTTGTAGGCTACGGATTCTCATGATCTGCGGTGAGTCGGTAGCCAACGCCCCGTAAGGTTTTAATCATGTTACTTGCGAACGGTTTATCGATAACTTCTCTGAGCGCATGGATGTGAATTTTTAGCGAATCAGATTGCGGTGGATCGTCTCCCCACACGCTTTGTTCAATTTCATTTTTCGGCACAACCCGTTGTGAATTGCGCATGAGGATCTCAAGAATTTTCCGGCCCGTCGCGGTCACGGCAAGTTTTGAGCCTTGGCGTGATACTTGATGCGTTGCCGTGTCGAAGCTCAAATCGCCGACTTTTAATGTCGATCCGCAGTTAACGCCGTAAGCGCGTCGAATCAGCGCATGAATTCGAGATTCGAGTTCTTCCAGTGCGTAGGGTTTAACAATGTAGTCGTCCGCGCCAACGCCAAACGCATTCACTTTATCCTCTAAATCGCCGCGCGCCGTTAACATGACAATGGGTACGGTGGTGAGGCCAAGTTCCCGCAGCCGATGACAAAGATCGATGCCGGACATTCGAGGCAGGGTAATGTCGATAATAATGATGTCGCGCGCGTCAGCAGTTGCTCTTTCTAAGCCAATTAACCCATCCGGAGCCCATTCGACTTTGTGCCCTTGCAGCTCAAAATGCTCGCAAATGTTCTGAGCAACGTCGAAGTCGTCTTCTACCAGTAATATATCCATCCGCGCATTTCGATCCGGGTTCACTAACACGATTTTAGAGATTGGCCACTAGACTAGGTGGGCATGGGATCGATGAAAGTAAACATTTCGTTAAAATTCCGTTAAATGCAAGCCACACAAGACCATAAAAACCCTTTCCCCGCAGCCACTACGGCGTCGCCAATATTTCGGTAGCCAATAGCGCGCCCCATTAAACGTCTTCGCACTAGCTTAAGTGAAGCTGTCAGCCGTTGTAGCAAAGTTTGAGGATTAGGATGGTGATTCGATGCTGCGTCGCACAACGTTTGCGTATTCTACTGGGCTGAGCAAATGCTGACTTGAATTCATAATTCATACCTCCGTTTTACCCTAAAGACGAGTTTTTGAAACAGATAAAACCTCTATTTATTAATAACTTGTAAAATAAATATAATCTGTTATCTTAATTTGATGGAGAGCCCTTTTTTCGTTGGGGAATAACACTGAAAATTAACAAATTAAGAACTTGCTGCATCGTATTGCTGATTTTGTGGCAAACCAGCTGTACGAGCATGCGGCCAGCTGCGCCGGAGATGTCGGCTAAATCGCATCTGTCGAATGTGGCGGTGGAAGTCGATCCAGAAATTCCCGCGGTGGTGGAACAAGCACCGTTTATCCCGCCCCCTGTGCCGGTCGCGGATTCGGAGCGCTATACCGTGGTGGTGAACAACGTGCCGGTGCGCGAATTGTTGTTCGCCTTGGCGAGAGATGCCCAAGTAAATGTTGATATCGATGCCGGTATCAGTGGTGACGTGACGCTCAACGCGATAGACCAAACCTTGCCGCAAATTCTGAGCCGTATCGCGCGCCAAGTAGACATGCGTTACACGATAGATGGTGACAACGTATTTATTTCCCCAGACAAGCCGTATTTACGTAATTACCAAGTTGGCTACGTCAATCTTTCGCGCGATGTAGATACCGAAGTAAACGTGGCGACGAAAGTTGCGACTACCGGCGAAGGTACGCGAAATGGCGGCCAGGGTGGCGGCGGAGGCGGTGGCTCCGGTGGTGGTAACAACACATCGGAAACACGCCTAACGACCAAATCCTACAATCGATTTTGGGAAACCTTGTATGACAACATCTCCGCCATACTGGGGGAGACGGAAACAAGTCAAGAGAGTCTGTCAGACAAAGTTATCGTTAATGCAGAAGCTGGCATCGTGAGTGTGCGCGCAACCGATGCAGAACATGCCCTTGTGCAAGATTTTATCGATTTGGTACTAACGAATGCGCGGCGACAGGTATTGATTGAGGCCACCATCGTTGAAGTAACGCTGAACGATCAATACCAAGCGGGGGTGGACTGGCGCCTAATCCTTGATGCCGATAAGGCGGGCGTTGGGGTGAATCAAAGTTTATTGGGTGCTGTTACTGACGGCGTCATTAACAGCAACGTGTCATCGATGGTGTTTGGGTTGACCGATCCGAACAACAACGGACGCTTTGTGGATTTAACGGTGCGTCTATTGCGAGAGTTTGGTGACGCGCGAGTGTTATCGAGTCCTCGTTTAATGGCGCTGAACAATCAAACCGCCGTGCTGAAAGTGGTTGAAGAACTTGTGTACTTTGAGGTCGAAGTCACCGATCGAGAAACCACCGCCACGTCGCAAGGAACGACTTTTATTGATACCGAGGTGCGATCAGTGCCCGTGGGGTTGGTAATGGCCCTGACTCCGCAAATTTCACCCAACCAAGAAGTGACTTTAACGATTCGTCCAACCATATCAGAGCAAGTGGGCGAAACGCTCGATCCAAATCCGTTGCTTACTAACATCACCAATGCGGTCCCCGTGATTCGAGTGCGCGAGATGGAATCTGTGCTGCGATTAACGAACGGCCAGATCGCTGTGTTGGGCGGTTTAATGCAAGAAGAGTTTTTAACCGGTGACCGCGAAGTACCAGGTTTATCAAAGCTGCCGATTGTGG
>JBCCFA010000432.1:0-3867 GCA_039029975.1 Pseudomonadota bacterium | reverse complement strand
GGGAAACCCACCTGGCAAAACGACTTTAGGAATGTTGATCCCGGCAGATAAAACGCCATTCGATGAAGATTCATGGGCCGCAACGATTGAATACGAGGAAGATGGTTACGTCTCGGACGCCGATGCCGACGAAATCAACTACGATGATTTGCTCGCGCAAATGAAGAAAGACACCTTGGCAGCTAGCGAACAGCGAGTGGCTCAGGGTTATGAATCAATTGAATTGGTCGGGTGGGCGTCGCCGCCATACTACGATTCGAATGCAAAAAAACTCCACTGGGCAAAGGAAATAAAATTTGGCACCTTTGAAACGAATACACTGAACTACAATATTCGCGTATTAGGTCGCAGGGGCGTGCTGGTTTTGAATTTTATTGCCGGTATCAATCAAAAACCTGAAATCGATGCGAACGTTGACGCCGTTTTATCTTTGGCCTCCTTTGATGAAGGGTCAAGATACACAGATTTCGATCCCGACATCGATAAAGTTGCCGCATATGGCTTAGGCGCGTTAGTTGCAGGTAAAGTGATCGCAAAAACGGGTTTATTCGCCGCTGCGTTGATTTTTCTGAAGAAATTCGGCGTGCTCATTGTTGTTGGCGTTGGATTGCTTTTGAAACGCTTGTTCTCACGCAAGCCCGCCGAATCGTGATGTAGCTAAGCGGGGTGTTCTAACTCTGATGATAGCTGCGCTACTTTTGCTGCTCTCGGTTTGTTGCCTTTTAAATGCGACGGCGGATTATGAGCCGAGCATCATGTCCGCCGACGACATGCAGTATTTTGCGCATCCGCCGGCGGATAAACGCATCTATTATGGGAGTAATGAATTGCAATTTGGCGATTTGCGGCTCCCAAGCGGCAATGGTCTATACCCCGTCATTTTAGTTATTCACGGTAGATGTTGGCGGGCCAAATATGCTCTCTCTTATGCTGACGCTCTGATGCAAGCATTTCCTAAGGAAGGTTTCGCGACTTGGTCTATCGAATACCTAAGAGTCGGCAACGATGGCGGCGGTTGGCCCGGCACGTTTGCGGATATTGCTAACGGTGCAGATCATTTAAACGTTATTGCAGCCGAGCATCGGCTTGACTTAAACAAAACTGTCGCGATGGGGCATTCGGCAGGCGGGCATTTTGCGCTTTGGCTGGCCGCCCGATCGCAACTGCCACCGGATGCGTCGGGTTTCGCAAAAACACCATTGAATATCGCGGCGGTTTTGGCGCTAGCGCCGGCACCTGATTTAGCGCATCTGCACGAAAAGCAATTGTGTGGACATGTGATCTATCAACTGATGGGTGGGTCCCCCGATCAATTCCCCGAACGATTTAAGTTGAGCGATCCGATGCAGTTGGCTCCAGACGCCCCGCTACTACTCGTGATCGGCGCGCATGATGCCGCGTGGGCGCCGGTTGATCTGCGATACGCAGATCATGCGGAAGCACGCGGTGATGATGTGACGGTTGTCGATGCACCGCTGTCTGGACATTTCGAAATGGTCGACCCGCGCTCAAGCACCTAGCCGATCGTGATCAGCACGACTAAGTCTACATTTCAGGATATTGTCGCGAACTTCAGGCCGAAATAAATTCTTCGGATCCTAAGGAAGAAATACGAGAGCCTTGACCCTTGTTTCTAAATAACGGAAATTCCGGGGACACGGAAATTCCGGGGACACAATACATAATTGTCTTAATTGATTGGAGATACGCAATAGGTTGCTGGCAATTAAGTATTGTGTCCCCCGATAAAAGTATTGTGTCCCCCGATAACAGAACCTTGTTTCTAAATAACGAGGAATAGTGTGGCCGAAAATTTAGAATAGAAGAATCGAAGTGTCGAGTGATACCAATGATAGCTTCGGCGCATCGACAAGAGCAAGATTAGGAATCGCGTTATGAGTGCAGCCAAGCGGCCGGTAAATATCCACGAGCGCTATCACGCGCACGTTTATTTCGATGAGGAGACTTTGCAGCTTGCGCGATCAATATGTAAACAAGCGAGCGATAAGTTTGCAGTTAAGCAAGGTCGAGTTCACGAGCGTGCGGTGGGGCCGCATCCCAAATGGAGTTGCCAGTTGAGTTTCGACCGGGAAAAATTTGACGACCTGATTCCATGGTTAGATCAGAACCGAGAATCGTTGTCTATTTTTGTGCATGGTTTATCAGGCGATGACCTTCGCGACCATACCGACTATGCCTATTGGCTAGGTGAATCGGTGCCACTTAAGCTAAGCATTTTCAGCTGAGTGCTTTTTCTGCCCAACGCGACTAAATAAACACTGTTCAACTAACGAGCCGCGACCTGTCGTAGAATTTGAGAGCGATTGCCCAAATATCGCGTCGCTCAGAAGTTCTACACTCAATTCGCGGTTTGTTGAGCAGAAATAACGTGCACAAGAATGTCTTTTGCGTATATCGCTAAAGATCCTTAGAACGAATGATGCAAACTTAGCTGAATCTGACCTTTGTCCACGCTCGACGTCGATTGATGCATATATCCCGCCTGCAGTTTGACCGCACGATGGGCTTGGTAGCCCAACGCAGCGTAGATCCGGTTGCGGTCGAAGGTATCAACGCTGCGTCCGTTGCCAATATCGGATTCTAAATTAACAAAAACTTCGTTATACATTGCTAGGTAAATAGTCCCCGGTGCAATATTTTGGTTGTTCAGCGGGAGATCGGCGAATATGGCATAGCGAAAACGATTGCGGTGATCTTGATCTTCAACCCATCGCTGTTCCAATCTGAATCTATGTCGAATTTTCAGCCGTGGGCCTAGCGCATGTTTAATTAGTGACTCTTGATAAATCCGGCTTTCGTTCGTCGTTGAGTTACTGCTGCCAAATGCGCCGCTGGTAATATTGCCGTAGCCCAGCGTAAACGTGGCCATCTTATTTTGCGTGGTCCAGGTTAAGCCGCCACGCAAAAGCAATTGTTCTAAATCCCCACCAAGATCCCAATTCCGATATTGAAAATCGCCTTGCAGTCCCCATTGAGAATCCTTGAACTGCCCACCAAAAAAATACATATACCAGGCGCCGGTGTCGTCTTCGTCGATCACCGATTGGGCGAAGACAGGGTTCGTGAAAGTAATAACTAGAAACAATAAGCACCAAATTCGCGCGGCGAACAACAGATTTCTCCTTAATATAAAATTAACTAACGAAGTGGCGACGGAAGACTATCAACCAGCTACCACCATTGTTGAGGTGAACCCGTTCGTGCCACTATGAGACCACTGCCGCTCTTCGCCATTATGAATGTGCACGACGGACTCATACTGGGTGTAATCGTAGAATACTGGAGACGGAAGGCCGGATATCTTAATTGCTTTCCCGTCCATGCCTTTGAGTAACTTCATTTCCACCTGGGAGGCGGGCGTTTCGAAACTCACTGTTTCAGCTTTTCTGTTCACGCTTAGGGGAACGCGATCCATTATTTTCTTCAACTTATGGAAGCCTGTGAAAGCAAGTGGCATGATTTGTTCGAACGCCACCATTTGTTTGTCGTTTAAGGTTTCATCAACGTACAGTTTGGACCACTCACGCATCTCAAATGTAGCGACAAAGCTGATACCGGCCAAATCAGCGGACCCTAAATGTCCATCTCGGATTTGAATTAGGCGGGAACCATCGCAGCGTAAATCAGTTGGCCGTCCAAAATTGCAAGGACACGGAATTTCGCAGCTGCAGCACTCCGCGACGTCTGCGGTTAATGACCAAGCGTTTGTTGCGTGCACTTTGCTCACACCAGCTACGGCTGGTGCGGCTGATAATAGGACGAGTAATTTATTGTAGTCGCGTCGTTTAATTTTTTCCATGCGTTCCTCGCTTCAGAGCTTGGTCGTGATTTGGGGACAAATTTGCT
>JBCCFA010000431.1:0-3874 GCA_039029975.1 Pseudomonadota bacterium | reverse complement strand
CGCTGGCTCCCAGATATCGTGGATCGGGCAATTGGTCTCAAACCTTAAATTCCTGGCGAAAAGACTCCCTTATTAGGCAAATTCAAAAACACAAGGTTTTGCAAAGTTAAGCACGCAATTAGGAAATCTGGTGTTTTGCTGGACGTGCGCGACCTAGTGAAAAAAGCTGCGCAATTTCGCTAGAAATCTAAAGAAACTAGCAAACCACGCGTAACTCAACGGGTATCGCGAATCGCTTGAATCACGGGCAGGGTCGAAGGCAATACCCCGTGCCACAATTTAAAAGCCTCTGCGGCTTGCTCAACCAACATCCCCAAACCATCTGCGCTAGCGGGCGCACCGTTTTCGTTGGCATATCGCGTGAAAGCCGTATGCCCAGATTTGTGATACATCATGTCGTAACAAAATTCGGTGTCGGCAAAAATCGCAGCGTTAATCCCCGGCACTTGCCCCGATACACCGAGCGAGGTGCCGTTAATCACAATATCAAACTTAGTCTGTGTTAGACCCTGAAGATCTGACGCCGTTAGATCAATGTTTCGCCCCGCCCCAGCATCCGTGGCAAGCGCGACCAAAGACTGGGCCTTCGTAAGGGTTCGATTAGCGATCCAAATGGACCGAGGTCGGCTAGCCAGCAGTGGGAAAATCACTCCCCTTACTGCACCACCGGCGCCCAAAATCAAAATATCTTTGTCCAACAAATCGACTTGCCAATTGGCGCTTAAATCGCGAATCAGGCCGACACCGTCTGTGTTGTCCATCAAATAATCGCCTGCGGCTTTAATCACCACAGTATTTGCCGCACCAGCTAAGCGTGCTCTTTCAGTAAGCTCACTCGCCAATCCAATCGCCTCTTCCTTCAAAGGTAACGTAATATTCAAACCGCTCACGCCGAAACGGGCGAACTTCTCTAGCGCTTGTGCCAACTCACCCGGCGCCACCTCAGCCTTTTCATAATTTAGATTGATGTCGAGTTCTTGCGCAAACATCTGATGTATTGTCGGCGACAAGCTGTGACTAATTGGTTGACCAATGACTCTGTATTGACGAGCGCGGATGGGATCTCGAACGTCATTCATATTGGTTTGCTACGGGGAACGCAGATCAAAGGACGCGAGCGCCAATTGATATCGACGCCCTTCAGGCAATTCTATACGGCAGTGTGACGGATAATCAGCCTGCCGCACTGGTTTGTTCGACCAGCCCGCCTTTCAGCACATACGCTTGGAATCCTCGCTCGCTCAGCAAGAATGCGGCCGCCGAACTGCGCCTGCCAGAGTCACAATAAATGATGTAAGGAACATCGTTCGGTAGAGAGTCTATTTTCAAGCGCAGCATAAACAGTGGAATGTTCAAACTGCCTTTAACACCGGAGTTTTCGTGTTCGCTTTCCAAGCGCACGTCCAACCACTTCGCGCCGTTCCCGATCAACTCCTTAGCTTGTTCCAGTTCGACCCAGCTGAGCATCGGTTCTTTCAGCAGCGCATTAAAATCTTCGGCCGACAAACGCATCAGCGATCCGTCGGTTTCCATTTTCACCGTGGCGTTGCGTTTTGCTTCTGAAAGTAGGGCTTCTTCGCCAAACGCATCGCCATCTTTGAGCGTCGCTAAGGTGAGCTCCGAACCGGTTTTCGAGGCACGCGTTACTTTCGCCTTGCCATTTTTGATTAAGTAGTAGTAATCACCTTCGT
Source organism: Pseudomonadota bacterium (assembly GCA_039029975.1). Lineage (GTDB taxonomy): Bacteria > Pseudomonadota > Gammaproteobacteria > JBCCFA01. Next base: position 2,183 of record JBCCFA010000431.1, on the reverse strand, counting down.
CGCCTTGATTGATGATTACCTCGCCTGAGGTTACCGGTATCTCTTGGATACGCATGAACATGGCTTGGATATTTGCAGGAGGCACTTGCAGGAAGGCTTGCGATTGCAGAATTCTCGTCATCCAGTCTCCATCGTCTGATTCTGGTTCCGAATCATCCATGGTGATCTCATTGACTTCTATGCCTGATAATTGATCCCAAGTCAGTAGGATGTCGAGCAGGTCGGTATCGAAGCGGGTTATTTTGCAAGCCGTTTTAGCTGTAGCAGTTTGCTGACGCGGTTGGTGGTTCGCCAGCGCATGTTTTGCGACGTCGCTTCCGCCTCTTACACTCGCCTCATTACCTGCACCATCCGTGAGTTCCACTTGCCCTTCTAGGACATAAATTGTTTTCCGGTCAATATCGCCCGATTTGAATATGGGCCGGCCGGCGGATATGTCCTCGATGAGGGCCTTGGCCGCTAACTCCTCGAAGTTCTCCGCATTGAGTGCGTTGATAGGAACCAGTGTTTTCAACACTGTCTTTTCTACAAGTTTTGCCTCAGCCATGGATGCATGTTACCAGATTGTTATTGTTTTCCGACCGCGATAAGCCGATGATTAGCCAGCAACGCTAACGGGTTGAATTATAGTGGCATTATCGGCTTTAGAACACCGCGATTCTGTAAAGATTTTGGCGAAAGATGCACCGATCTCGGCTTGAGAGCGCGTGCTTCATCACGGAATTGAGCAAAATTAATCGCCTCGTTCGCCGACTGTGTCAAAAACAATATCGGGGATTAACCGCTTATGCTCTAAGGAGATGCACGATTTACATGCCGTGTCAGCTTGAAACCAACTACGGGCGTCACCGGAATCGGTGACGCCCGCAGCAGATCTAAGGTCAAGGATAATTACAGAATATAACCGCGTTCATCATGTTCGGAGATATCGAGCCCTTGGGTTTCAACCTCCTCATCAACGCGCAGACCGACAATGGCGCCAACGATTTTTAGAATAATGAACGTTGCAATAGCGCAGTATCCGACTGTGGCCACAACCCCAAGCGCTTGCACGCCGAGTTGAGAACCCATCGTTACGCCATCGGCATACCCCACACCGCCGAACTTTTCAGACGCGAAAACCGCAGCAAGTAAGGTCCCGAGAATCCCGCCAACACCGTGGACGGGAAAAACGTCGAGAGAATCATCGATTTTCAAACTGCGTTTAATGAACTGAGTGGCGAAATAGCAAATGATTCCGGCACTGATACCAATTAATAAGCCGCCCAAGGGACCTACATATCCAGACGCGGGGGTAATCGTGCCAAGGCCCGCAACCATGCCAGTGACGATGCCCAACACGCTTGGCTTACCGTGTTTAACCCACTCAATGAACATCCACGCGAGGGAACCAGCGGCGGCGGAGATATGCGTAACCAACATGGCCATGCCAGCATCGCCGTTAGCGGCCACTGCGCTGCCCGCGTTAAATCCGAACCAGCCTACCCATAACATAGAGGCGCCAGTCACAGTCATCGTGAGATTGTGCGGAGGCATAGCGGTAGAAGGAAAACCTTTCCGATTCCCTATGACAACTGCCGCGACAATAGCTGCAACACCTGCATTGATGTGTACGACCGTGCCGCCTGCGAAGTCGAGCAAGCCCTTGTCCGCTAACCAGCCGCCGCCCCACACCCAATGACATACTGGCGCGTAGACGAATATCAGCCAGACGACGCTAAAGAGCAGAACAGCTGAGAATCGCATCCGTTCCGCGAACCCGCCGACAATCAGCGCAGGCGTGATGATCGCGAAAGTCATTTGAAACATCACGAATACAGTTTCTGGAATGGTACCGTTGACCAAATCGCGCGAAACATCGGCCAACATGATATTGCCGGTGCCGAAGTACTTGTTCATGCCGCCGCCATCGCCAAAGGCGATGCCGTATCCGCAGACCATCCACACCAGAGACATCAAGCAAGCAAGCGCGAAGCACTGCATCAGTACTGATAAAGCATTTTTACTCCGAACCAGTCCGCCATAGAACAACGCTAGGCCCGGCAGTGTCATAAACAGTACTAGCGCTGTCGAGGTTAACAGCCACGCGGTATCACCGGTGTCGAGTTCCGTGCTAGCGAAAGCACACACATGCGTGCAAGCTAGGAGCAATAACAGCCCTATTCTTTTGATATACATTTTTT
>JBCCFA010000430.1:0-3880 GCA_039029975.1 Pseudomonadota bacterium | reverse complement strand
GCGGCCGCGGGTGCCATGTGCCGGCGGCCAGACGCGCGCTTGAGCTGTATGCACGCCGGCAAGGCTGCCTCCATTCCCACCGCCCCCGTGCTTGCGGACGCAGCCATGCGAGGCAAACATTAATGACCCCTGTCACTGCGCAGACCAGTATCTACGCGGTCGAAGCGCAAAGTGGCGCATCTGGTGGGCACGACGCCGCACCTGGTTTCACGTTTGCTCCAAACGCCAACAATTTTTTCAATGTACTTAGCACTGGCGCCACTAATTGTTGCGGACTTGGCGGCCCTCTTACATTTCCGGCTGATGGTGCAGATAATGGCGTCGGCACTAACGTCACTGGCATAAATAGCCTATCTAGCGCCGTTGGGAATACAGTGCTGCCTTTGTTAGGAGTATTTATCGATTCGAATACATTTAACCCGCTAGATACGGCGCCCGCTATCTTGCCATGGGATGCTACAAATCCATCGTCGTTGGCGCCTTTGCTTAACCAGGTTTTTTACATCGGTGACGGTCGCGCCGGATTAAACGATATCGCAGGAACAGCGTTATCTTTTCAAGCGCCTACTAATGCAAATACCCTCTACCTAGGTTTCGCCGATTCTTTCGCCTTTATCGGTCCACCAAGTTTTTACGCTGATAATCCGGGATCTCTCGATAGCGCCGTGACGTTAAACGTACGTACGCCAAATCCAAATCAAATCCCCGAACCCACCACCCTCGCACTCATGGGCTTAGGCGTCACCGGATTAGGCTTTAGAAGAAAAGCTGCGTAACGAAGAATATCGCTTGTGACAGAAACCCGCTTCGGCGGGTCTCTTTTCTGGTGGGTCAATTTTTGGTGCAAATATCTTAAGAGTCCGATAAGGATTTTATCTGTAATACTAATTCCGGCACCTGCTTATGAGAATTGTCTATTTTCTTGGGTGTCCCCCCCCCAAAAATAAAGGGCTCCGCTTAATCCGAAGAGACGAAATAGAAAGCCCAATGTTTCCTCCGAAATCAATTCAAAGCCAAGGTGTACAAAACTTAATTAGTTCCACCTGATTCGCTGCCCCGGTTTTTACACGCGCGTTCCTTAACTGAGACTCAATGGTTCGTTCAGATTTTTCCAGGGAACTCGCGATCTGTTTATAGCTATATCCCTTCGCGCTGAGTCTCACGGCGTCGAGCTCGGCCGGCGACGGCTTTTCTTCCGTGCGCTTCTCCGTGAGTTTCTGACTCAAGAAAATCAGCGGTGCTAAAAACTTTGTGTTGAATTCATTAAAGAACGCTTGTTCTTCCGCCGTCCAAGTTCGCCCTCTATCAAGGTCATCGATACACACTAAGCCAAATATTTCATCCTGGAACTCTAACCGTTGCGCCAACATGGATTTCGACCCAACTGATTCAAAATCTTGCTTTATATCGGCTAGCAACGGATTATTTTCGATATCGTCATAGGGAACAGGTTTAGCGCTTCCCCAAACTCTCTGGAATACCGGGTGTCTGTTCGGCAACGCTAACCCGGCTATCCTGGGCATCTGCTCACCGTCCCGGCGGAAATCGACGGTGGCGACAAACTCTTTGTCACCTTGCTTGCCAGTTCCAACGTCACATCGACCTGCATCTAGTCTGGTGGTCAGGAACCGCAGAGCCACCTCGACCATTTCGGCGGGGTTATTAATTTCAGCAAGCATGGGCGCGACCACGAACAAGGTATCGCCGTCAAAGTCCTGCCAGTTTTGGTCGAGAAATTTTGTTTCGAGATTATTTGTCGTGAGCTGCGCTAGCGTACTATTCATCACTTGTACTTACAGCCCACAACTATCGGGCTTCGAAATCAGGTTTATACGTGGATGAATTTAAGTACCCACGGATTGGAAAAATGGTTCAAACTGATTTCGAAAAAAAATGAAAACGCTTTGATTCGGGGACAGCCAAGGAAAAGCGGGAAGAGAATTGGCGGCGCAATCTATCAATCAATTACGCCGCCGATTCAATGGCTTATTTCAGTCGCTTTCTAGATACGGACGCACCGAGCATGCCAAATGCCATCAATGCTAGCACCGAAGGTTCCGGCACTACGGTCAACTGACCTCGCACCTCACCACTGGCGTAATCCAAGGTGTGTAAATTCAAATACAGTTCAGAATTACGAATCGCCGACTCCAGGGTTAGATCGAAGGCAATATCCATTGCAGAAATTGCGATGCCGGTGGGCGTGGACGAATAAAATGCGAGATTCGGAAAGACGATAACTGGCGGCCCATTCGTACCCGCTGCGCCTTGGTGGATATGAAAAGGGCCTATGCCGGCGAAGGACAATCCACCCGACGGGAAAATAATATCATCGAGCATAATCCCATCTATTGTTGCTGTAATGTCCAGCAAGCCGGTGTCCAAATCGAAAACAACGGTCGCCTCCCCGCTTGCCAAGCTTGGAATCGGGTTCGATGGCTCAACTTCCTGCGCATAATCTAAGCTCGCGTTTGCGGTGATCATGACAGCAGATGCAGTACCTGAACAAAGGCAGGCAAGAAACAACACGCATAACAAAAATTTATTCATTAGAGATCCTCCAAAAAGTCATTAGCTTGGAGGGGCAATTACCGTGCCAGGTGACTAAAAATGCGGTTGTTTCGGCGATTTAGGGCGGGTCAAGAAAAAGCGGTAGGTATCAATCGTAAAGTTTGTTGACACTCATTTAGGCAATAAATATCACGTCTATTTTGCGTGCAGGTATTTACTGCTGTTTGATCAATAGTTTCCGCAAAACCCCGTAAGGATAAATATGTTGACGCGCAACGTTCACGACAAACCCGGCACCGGCACCAAGGCGCCGTGAATCGGCAGCGCTGCATCCGAGCACAAAAATAAAATCACTTCGGCTAACGCGCTTGGTGCGACCCATTGTCTAAAATCTGCATCAGGCATGTCGTTACGGTTAGTTGGTGTGTCGATAATGCTAGGTAAAACTGCGTTCACGTTAATACCTTCGTGCCGGAGTTCCTTCGAAAGACTTTCGGTTAGTCGCATCACGGTACTCTTGGCCGCACAATAAGCACTCATTTGACCTTGACCTTCGCGTGCCGACAGGGCACCCACATTAACGATCTTGCCGGACTTTCCGTCCAGCATTTTCGGCACAACCGCCGCCACGGCATTGCGCATGGTTGTAACATTCATGGCGAACAAATGGTCCCACTCGTCGTTTTCAAGTGCATGTGCATAAGGCCCCATGCTGAAACCACCAGCGATGTTACAAATTGCATCGATTTGCTGTAACCGTGCCAGCGCAGCAGCGGTTGCGCTAGCATCAGTCAGGTCGACTGTGAGCCGATCTATTTCGGGCGAAGTATCGGAAAATGAGAGGTCAACGCCTACTACGCGAGCGCCTTTTGATAGGGCTTCGGCAACAACCGCGCTCCCAAGCGCGCCGTTGGCACCGGTGACAACAATTTGTTTCCCTTTAAACACGGTTCCACTCCAGACCAAAAATTTACTCATGGTACTTGAAGCCAAAACATGGTTTCAACGCTAACCGCTGTATCTCTCAATGGCGCAGTGCAAGATAGCCCTGCGGTGGCATATGTTGGACAATCTTTGCTCCAGATATTGGTGGCAGGAGAACGACGATGTCGCACGACTTAGTGATTCGTAATGGTTTGGTTGTCGATGGTACGGGCGCGCCCGGTACTCACGCCGATATTGCCGTTAGTGAAGGCAAAATTACCGAGGTTGGTAAAATCGACGGCAGCGCCAAAGAAACGATAGATGCTAGCGATTTGATAGTGTCGCCAGGCTTTGTCGATCCCCACACGCATTATGATGCGCAAATCTGCTGGGACGATGTCACTTCTCCTTCGTGCTGGCATGGCGTGACGACCGTCATGATGGG
>JBCCFA010000429.1:0-3887 GCA_039029975.1 Pseudomonadota bacterium | reverse complement strand
GCGCATGATGCCTATTTCCGCACAGACCGCAGATCCCGCACGACCCACTAAAATCAGTGCTGTGAGTACCGGCCCAAGTTCTCGGATTAGGCTTAGCCCCACCGCAGAACCCATTAAACCAACCGAACCGAAGCGAACTAGGGTCGCATGAAACTGCAATGCCACGACCATCCCAACGAAGGTGCCAGCGATGCTGAGCACGGTGAGCGAACGAAACCCAATAAATTCGATTTGATGTAGCAAATTTCGCCAATGCCAGGGTGGGGTAAACGCCTTTGCCAAGGCGTCGAGGTAAAACAGACCCGCAAGGCCAAGATTGGCCAATCCGTCTTGGCTTTCTTTGAATGCTTCTTTGGCTAGGCTCAACATGATGGGTGCCGGTATCTCAAAGTCGATGACTTAGTCGTGGGTAAGTTGCTCAATATACGCATCCCCAGATAGACGTTCGCGTGACGACCGCCGTTGCAGTAAGGATTGTACTACCGCTGACTCCGATTGCTTCAGTTGTTCTACGCTGCCGAGTGCCGCTATCTTTCCTTCTGCTAGCATTAAAACGCGGTCTGCTACCTTAAAAGCGCTATCCAGATCATGTGTGACGATGATTATCGTGATGTTCAGTAACTCTCGAAGCTGTAAGAGCAGATCATCTAGTTCTGCGCTCGCGCCTGGGTCAAGGCCAGCCGACGGCTCGTCAAAAAACAATATTTGCGGATCCATCACGACCGCACGGGCTAATCCCGCGCGCTTTAACATCCCGCCCGATAGTTGTGCCGGCATCAGGTTTTCGGCGTCCAGCAAGCCCATCATTTCGAGCTTCATGCGACTCATGATGCGAATTGTCATTTTGTCGAGTCGAGTATGCTCAACAAGCGGTAATTCGACGTTTTCAATCAAGTTCATTGAATTGATCAACGCGCCATGCTGAAAGGCGACGCCAATCTTTTTGCGAACGTCAAAAAGCTTTTCTTTCGAACTCGCGGCCAAACTATGGTCTAGTACCCGCAAGTCACCGCTCTGCGGGCGCTTTAAGCCAATGAGATGTTTGAAAAGCGTTGTCTTACCGCATCCGCTTGGACCCATAATGGCAAAAATTTCGCGCGGAAAAATGCTAAATGAAATGTCTTCAAGTAAGGGTTTGCCGGCGGTATAGCCCACCGATAACTGTTGAACGTCAACCAAGGGGGGATTCTGTTCAGTGCTAGAGGTCATCTAAGCAAATGGGCTTATGTAGGCGGCCAAGTTTTAATTAATCACGATTGTAAGCGCAGTATGACCGTTGCCGCTTTGAAAGTTGTCGTTTCATGGCGACATAATACTGTATTTGCGCCATAGTTTTGCATTTTAGGTGTGTAAAAACAAAGGCTTGTAAGACGGCTCGATAATTGCATCGAGCCTAATGATGACACAATAACAAAGATACCCACAGCTAAAATGAAAGACGAAAACAATATATCGCTAAATGAATTACAAGCAGAAGTCGATGAAGTTGTCGAAGGTAGCTCCAAAGGCCAGCTCGGGCAGTGTGCGCGCTTGCTGGCGACTTATATTGCCTTATACAAACATGAGTTTGGCGAACTCAGCCAGGAACGATTTGCGAATTTAAGCACGAAGCTCGCCGATAGTTTGGAGTTTGGTGAAGCAGTTTACGCGACAGGTTTGCAGGAATTATTAGAAACGCTATCGATTGTTGAGTCGCAGGGCGCTGATCAACTCGGCTGGAACGAATCCCGTACCTTAAACTAACGCTAGGCTTAGCGAGGAATAGGGGGGCTTAGGCTGTCGCCAAGCGTCCCATCAAATCACCGATTGCCCGGTCGAACAGCGGGTCCGGTTGCGATTCAATGCGACGCGCAGCATCTTTGCTGAATAGCTCCGCTAACTTGCCGAGCGTCGTGTCCATGGTTTTTTGCCCTTTCTGGTTGGTGAACAAATAACGTCCTGTCGATGGGCTAATCCAGGTAAATCGGGCACGCGTGCTGGTACCGTCCGTATCGTCAAACTCAACCCAGTCACCCAGATCCATCGACGTAGCCATATCTAAATATTTGTTTAAATTCTTAATGGTTGGCAGTACTTCGGGTTCTACGTCTTCCACCACCACGTCGTCATCGAACAAACTTGGGTCAAGTTCTATTTCCTCTTCATCAAGGTCCTTATTTTCGAAGATTCGTTCTAAACCTTTCTTAATGAACGCCTGCTTCTCGTCACTATCGGTATGTTCTTTGAGCGGCTCATCGACCTCATTGCGGCCGGTTGCAAGGCGTTGCTCCGCGAGCGAGGTTTCTTGGTCATTCTTCACTGCAACCACGTGAACGCTGGCGAGCATGCTTAAAAATTTCGAACAAATCTTGCGATCCATGTCGAGCGTTTTCATGCCCCCGCGAATCGAGCGTAGGAGTTCAGGGAGCTTTTCGGCGAGCAATTTCTTTTCTGCCGCTTCTTGCTTTTCAGTGATGGACCAGATTAAATCATCAACCACTTCGAGCTGTTGCTGCCAGTTGCCGCTTTGGTCGCCTTCTTCTATGAAGGTGACGATCAAAAGCTGCCGCCAATAATCCATAATAAATTGGCGGACAAACTCGCGCACCTCGCTGCCTTCCAATCTGGCATTCAGCGCGTCATCTACGGCCATTTTTGCGTGGACAATTTGCTCTTTTGTATTGAGCGAACGAGCGGCTCGGTCGGCGCGTTCATCGGCGTCGCCCAATGCCGCGTCAAGAAACTGTTCTAGCTTCTTCACCGCAGCTGCGAAGATCTCAAGATCGTCAGTAAAATTCTCAACCACATACTGAACAATCTTTTCGACTAACTTCGCGTATTTTTCATCCGAACTCGAGTCGCTTAATCCAACGCTCGATTTCGCTAAAAAGTCGATGAGTTTTAGAGCTGGGTGTGTTTTACGTGAGAAAAGATCTTTATCTAGCAGGGCAACTTTAAGCACTGGAATTTGTAATTTACCAATCAGCGCTTTCATGAAATCTGGAATGGATTTATCGTCGAAGACGTAGTCGAATAGGATCGAAACGATGTCGAGCGTCATGCCATCGGTTTCGTTCACCTGGCCCATGGCGCCAGCGTGGCTCAAAGAGCGCAGCACATTAACATTGCCGGCTTGTAAGCTCGACTTCAGCTGGGCTTCTGGTAGCGTATTCAACGCATCTTCAGCCAAGCCGCTTAAATCACCTTGTTGCAATAAGCTCAAGGTATCGACGAATTGACTAGTATCGATAATTTGCACCGATCCGGATGGCGCAACACCGCTCGCAGGTGCATTCCCGTCACCGGGTCCGTACGGACCAGTAGACCTGCTGAGGCCCGCCGCACCGCCGGCGCTCGTGTTACCGCTGTAACCGCCCGCGATTGCGCCGTCGCTAGAGGGCGAGGCAATATTGCCGTGCAAGGCGCTTGGGTTTCCTTGGACTAAACCCTGCAAAGTTGAAAATACGTCTTCGCCGGTCGCCTCGACGCTAGCGGTTTCGCTCTCAATAATGACTCGAGTTTTGCCACGTGAAACTGGGGCTTTCGGCGACCCTGCAGCAATGTTTGGTAGTATATCGCGTCGTACTAAGTGTTCATTCACCGAACCATAGAACTGCTGCAAATTACCGCCCGTGAATTTGTCGAACAACTTGTATAAGGTGAGTTTGACTTCAATATCGGAGTCTAATTGTTCGCAGGCATGTTTGAAGGCGTTGCCAATTACCCGAGGTCCTAGAGGGAGTTCCTCGCGGTCGAGTTCAGGATTGCTCATCAGTAGACTCATTCGGCGCTCCAAGCCAAATAATTCTTCTCGGCAGCGGCTATTGATGTTCTCAACGAAATTCGTGACGGCCAGCGATTCTTCCATCTCGTCAGAATCGACTAGCGATAGCTCTAAAGTACTGCCG
>JBCCFA010000428.1:0-3918 GCA_039029975.1 Pseudomonadota bacterium | reverse complement strand
GTAACGATTTCTCGATTGGAATCGAGCTTGAAGGCTGCGATGAGCAGGCGTTCGAGGAGCCACAATATGCCACGGCGGCTCGGCTCATTGCGCTGCTGAGGAATAACGTGAGATCGCTGCAACATGCCGAGGTGGTCGGTCATGCGGATATCGCGCCGCAGCGCAAGACAGATCCTGGTCCGCTATTTGATTGGCAGCGGCTAAGAGTCGAGGTAGGTCTCGACGTCGACTAATTCGAAGCCGGCCTCGGTCGCGACCCCCACACTGTCTTGCTCATACCAATCGCCAAGGACTATTCGCTTATTGAGCGGCTTGGCATCTCCGAATTCGTGGATCCCCGGGCGATGCGTGTGGCCGTGTATTAATTGCGAAACTTGGTAACGCGACATCGCGCTGACGACTGTTTCTTGTTCGACATCCATAATGAATTCGTCTTTTTGCGCCATCGAAGCCTGGGTTCCGTCGCGCGTTTTCTCAGCGATTTGAGAGCGGCGCTGCAAACTGAGACTCAGGAAAATCCCTTTGACGAGTGGGTTCCGCACGGTCCGCCTGAAACGTTGGTATTTAACGTCCTTGGTGCACAACAGATCGCCATGCGTGAGCAGCGTCGGTCGCCCGTATAGATCGATCGTTTCCCAATCGCCCAATAACCTGGCGCCGGTGGCCTGGCAGAACCGCTTGCCGAGTAAGAAATCGCGATTGCCCAGAGCGACAAACAGGGCGACGCCACTATCCACCAGGCGACGCAATAGTGAAAGCGTGCGGGGGTGCGGCGGTCGATCGTCATCGTCGCCGAGCCACACTTCGAATAAATCGCCGAGTATGTAGACCGCCCTTGCCTTATTCGTTGAATGCTCAACGAAGGCTTGGAAGCACTCAAGCTTATCGGGACGTTCTTCGCTTAAATGCAAATCGGAAACGAACGCAATCGTCATTGCAAGTTCGCGTATTTAGACGACTGCCGCGGTCACAATCTCGACGGGTTCGTTGGGCACATCCGAGTGAGGGCCATTGCGGCCGGTGGCAACCGCTTTGATGCTGTTCACCGTATCCACGCCGTCGATTACTTTGCCGAACACGCAATAACCCCAGCCGTCGGTGGACTTGGTGGTGTGGTTTAAAAATTCGTTGTCGGACACATTAATAAAGAACTGTGCCGAGGCCGAATGGGGATCTTGAGTGCGCGCCATAGCAACCGTGCCTTCCTCGTTGCTTAAGCCGTTATCAGCCTCGTTCTCCACCGGATCATTCGTTGATTTTTGATTCATGTCGGCATCGAAGCCCCCGCCTTGGATCATGAAGCCGTTAATCACGCGGTGAAAAATGGTGCCGTTGTAATGGCCTGACTCGACATAGGCAAGAAAATTAGCGGCCGTCTTGGGCGCATTTTCTTCGTCGATTTCCAAAGTGATATCGCCCATGTTGGTTTCAAGTTTGACTTGCGCCATGAAGATCTCCGTTTGGGAAGTAGGTGAGAAATAACTCAATGAATAAGGGGGATTTTTTTGCCTGTGTCGCGGGTAAACGCGATTGACCCATCTGGGGTCGCACCGTATTATCCGCGCTCTTGATTCGCCGGCCAAGCAGCTCGCGAAACGGGGCATAGCGCAGTCTGGTAGCGCACCTGCTTTGGGAGCAGGGGGTCGGGGGTTCGAATCCCTCTGCCCCGACCACCACATCGGGTATTTCGTGGGCGACGGCTCTGACTATACTGAGTGACACGGCGCCCGTAGCTCATGTGGATAGAGCATCGGCCTTCTAAGCCGAGGGTAGCAGGTTCGAATCCTGCCGGGCGCGCCATTTAGGTAAGGAGGATCAAGATCACCAATGGCGGGTGTAGCTCAGTTGGTAGAGCACAGGTTTGTGGCACCTGATGTCGCGGGTTCGATCCCCGTCACTCGCCCCAATTTTTTCCGTAGCGCATGTTGCGCAGGACATTCTTCGGGGGCCATTAGCTCAATTGGTAGAGCAGCTGACTCTTAATCAGTTGGTTCAAGGTTCGAGTCCTTGATGGCCCACTTTCTTTTTGCCTCACTAATTCAACAACTTAGAACGACTAAAACCCTTTAAATACAGGGTTTTATCGCTTCTCTGCCTCGCTTCGCTTTGAGTCTGTTTGTCACAACAGGTAACATGCCGTTCCATGAAGTAACGGGATTTAGTATCCCTGCTAGTGTCCTTATTTGCAACAACTGATTTTGGCGAAGAAACCTAAAAGACCGCAGTTATCGCAAGATCGGCAGGTTCGTGCACTGAAAGCAGAGCGTGAATCCTACGAGCACGCGATCAGTGATTGCAGAGGGCTTCGCATCCGCGTTTACCCGAGCGGGAAGAAGTCTTGGTACTACCGGTATCGCGATCGTGAAACCGGGGCTTTGCGACGTATGGCGATTGGCCAGTACAAATCAGGGGGCATGTCATTAGCCGACGCCCGCTTAGAAGCCGACAGACAGCGCCTCATTACGAACGAGCATGGGAGTGCCCTGGAATATAGAAATCAGCAGAGACGGGAAAACAGAGCCGCTCTGGCTGAGAAAGAAGAGGTGGAACAGAGGAAATCCTTCACAGTAAAAAGATTAATTGCTGAATACGTCGATGATGCGTCTCGGACACTCGCCTCGTGGAAAGAAGTAGATCGGGCGCTACGGTCATACGTCGTACCTGAGCTTGGGAAAAAACCCGCAGGTGACGTTACTCGGAAAGAAGTGGTGGCGATGCTGGATAAGCTGAGCCGCCAGGGTAAGACGGTCCAAAGAAATCGCACCTTGGCGTATCTACGACGGGCCTATAACTGGGCCATTCAGAATGACGTCCATGGCTCGATTACCGCTAATCCGTGCCACATGATCCCCCAGCTCACCGAAACTTCGAAAGAGCGATATCTCGGCCCCACCGAGCTCAAACGGTTTATTTCGAATCTACCGAAAACCGATATCGAGCCGGCAATGCAGGATTTCTACCTTCTTCTCCTCCTTACGGCTTTGCGTCCTGGTGAGGTAGCAGGGCTATCGGAAAACGATTTCGATTCCGAGGAAAAAACTCTCCGCTTGGAGTTCACTAAGAGCGGTAAGCCGCATGTGTTACCGATATCCGCGCAAGCAGACGAAATTATCGCCCGGAGGATTGAGGAATCTCCGGGCAACTGGTTATTCCCAATGAAGCGACAACCGAATCGGCATATAAGAGAGGATTCGGTGCAGAAGCCGCTTAGGGACGCTATACCCTCCTTAAAGATATTACCCACCACCCCACATGATTTACGCCGAACTGCGGGAACAGGAATTGCTGCATTGGGCGCACCGCGTTTGATCGTTTCCATGATCTTGAATCATGCCGATCAAAGCGTGACGTCTATTTACGATCGCCACCACTATTTACCTGAACTTAGGCAATGGTTGGATAAGTGGGGTGAGCATGTGGAAAGCATGACGCCTAAGAAAGGGAAGCGGAGGGCAGCCAGTTGAGCGACGAAACGGAAAAGGCACTCCACAAAGCCAAAGAGCTACTTGGAGGTAGAGAGCCAACAAAGGAGGAAGTAGAAGCCGGTAAGAAGCTAATAACTGAGCAACTGGAAATGGGCGAAAAGGCGCAGGAAGAGCGCGAGCGCCGAAGCAAGAAGGCTCAAGAGACGAAAATCCCTGATTTCACTAAAGCCCGTGCGACCGGAGACAACAACGAAGAACTTCGCGAAAAAGCGCGGGCTGCGCGCCGAGAAAAATACGAACGAATGATCCGAGCGGACGCGATTTTGAACGAAGAGGCGCCGCCTATCGAAGGATACCTAACAATCGCCCGCGCGGCCGCTGCGCTGTGTGACCAAAATCTTTCGATAGAGATAAATACGCTCACGGAGAGGATGGTTAATGCTGCGGCTAATTTAGAGCTCCCCCTATATTCACGAAACGATTATTCGCTGCT
>JBCCFA010000427.1:0-3934 GCA_039029975.1 Pseudomonadota bacterium | reverse complement strand
GTCTTGGATACACTCCAAGAACAAGGATTTCTTTATGACAGTAGTTTATGCCCAATTGGCAAACAATTTTCTGACGAGGAGTTTCGATTACGCCTTCATCAACATTCCGCGGACGCCGGATCAATTTGGGAAGTGCCAGTATCCGCTACGCGCTGGTTAGGATGGTCAATCCCATTCTCGGGCGGTAATTACGTACGCCAACTGCCGCGTTGGCCCGTTAGAGAAGCGGCAGCTCGCTGGGTCGAGAATCGTGCAGCCCCCTTAGTCATGTATTTTCATATTTGGGAAATCGATGCCGACCAACCCAATATCAGCGCCGCAAGCTGGTTGCAACGCATGCGTCATTACCGAAACCTGGAACGAATGCGTGACAGAATGCATTATTTCTTGACGCGCTACCCTTTCTCCTCGATACAGGACTATCTTGGTTTTACCCAAAATAGGCAAATCGAACGAGCAACACAATCGCAAGACTTGCGTTCCGAACCGGAAACAATCGCAGTCCAATCAACTGACAAAGAGTACGACCTAAGCATTGTCATTCCTTGCTACAACGAGGAAGCTTCGCTTCGCTACCTAAACGAAACTCTTGGCAAGCTAAAAAAAACCAGTTCTGGTCTGCTGAAACTCAATTTTATTTTTGTGAACGATGGCAGCACTGATTCTACTAAGGCCTTACTGACTGAACTTTTTGGCGATCGACCAGACGCGCTGATCGTTAGCCACAGATCTAACCAAGGGATAGGCCAAGCAATAATCACAGGTATTGATCATGCGACGACGGAATATATCGCGGTGATTGATGCAGACTGCACTTTCGACCCATTACAACTACCGACGATGATTACCCAAATGGAATCAAATACTGCGGTGATCGCGGCATCACCTTTTCACCAAAGGGGGCGCGTTGCGAATGTCCCTGAATGGCGGTTGCTATTATCCCGGGGCGCAGCTTTTCTTTATCGCCAAGTGCTTACCCACAAATTCTCAGGGTACACCAGCTGTTTTCGTATTTATCGAGCCGACACGGTGAAAGGTATGCGCGTATACAATCCTGGTTTTTGCGGTGTGACTGAAATCTTAGCGCGCTTAGATCTTGCCGGCCACGAATTAAAGGAATGTCCAGCAGAGTTACAAATTCGCCTGTTGGGCCAATCAAAAATCAATCTAATCCGGACGACTTTTGATCATTTAAAGTTGATTGTCAGGCTCGCCGCTTATCGCTGGTTAAATGTTGCGCTTCCAACGCCAACTAACAAAGTATTGGTAGACTAGATGGGAGAACGGTGGGCGGTTGTTGGCGGCGGGATGCTGGGCGGAACTAGTGCATTGCGTTTAGCGCAGGCCGGGCACCGAGTCACCTTATTTGAATCGCAGCAACAGCTTGGCGGCCTAACGTCTCAACTTCACCACGAGAACATCCAATGGGATCGCTTCTATCACGTAATTGAGCACTCTGATTCCTACTTGTTAAGTTTGATTGATGAGCTAGATCTAACTGATTGCTTACGCTGGGATACCACTAAAACCAATTTTTACGACGGCCAAAAACTTTATCCCCTCAACAACGCCATGGATTATTTCCGGCTCCCCGCGCTCAATTTCATCGATAAGGGTCGAATTGCGTTAACCATTTTGTACGGGTCAAGTATCAAAGACGGCTCGGACCTGGAAAACATACCGCTTAGCGATTGGCTGATTCGTTGGTCCGGCGCCAGCGGTTTTCACAATCTTTGGTTACCTTTATTGCGCGGTAAATTGGGCGACAATTACAAAATCGCCTCGGCGGCATTTATTTGGTCTGTCATCCAACGTTTCTACGGCGCTCGCAGCGGTGCAAAAAAAACTGAGAGTTTCGGCTATGTGGAAGGTGGGTATGCCAGAATATTATCCGCGCTGGTTCGCTCCCTAGAGACGCAAGGTGTGAAACTACGAACCGGTGAACCGGTCTCCGAAATCATTTCTCAAGGCGGTTCTTTTCAAGTTACCACGCCAAAAGAACAATTCAATGTCGACAAAGTACTGGTAACAACACCTTCGAACATCGTGGGCCGAATGTGTTCACAATTGGATGATTCAGAAAAAGCGGCGCACGAAAACTTGCGTTACCAAGGTGTAGTCTGCGTGTCGCTTCTTATGAAAAAAGCGCTTGGTGGCGCCTATTTAACGTACATCACCGAGGAAGACCTACCTTTTACAACCATTATTGAAATGACATCTCTGGTTTCAACCAAACACTACGGCAATCGTCATTTGATATATTTACCGAAATACGTACCGGCCGAACATCCTTTATTCGAGCAACCCGACGAGCTTATTACAGAGACGTTTGTGAAGGGATTGCAAAGAATATTTCCCGTCCTATCAAAGGCAGACATACTGAGCGAACATGTCAGCCGTGCTAGGCAGGTGACCACTATTCCAACGCTAAATTATTCCGCACGGAAGCCGACAGTAATTACCTCGGTGCCTGGGTTGTACGTTAGTAACTCGGCCCAAATCAGTAACGCAGCACTTTCAGTAAATGAGAGCGTGTGCTTGGCAGATCAAACGGTGGCGCGGTTGCTCAGCCATGGCTAGCGTTTCTTTGGACTTAGATAATCATTGGGCATACCTCAAAGCGCGAGGCGACGAACATTGGCGCGACTACCCTTCTTATCTAGAGGTCGCAGCACCCCGGATAACAGCATTTTTTAATCAACTGGCGATAAAGCCCACGATTTTCGTCGTTGGGAAAGATTTAGACCTAGACAATGGAATATCTGCTGTAACCCTATTCCATCAAGCCGGATTCGAAATTGGCAATCACAGCGAAAATCATCGAGCCGATTTTCATGGGCTTGAGCCTGCCGAGATAGCCGCAGACATTCGCGAATGTGAGAGCAAGATTCTCAAGCTCACCGGGGCACGGCCTATCGGATTTAGGGGGCCGTCATTTCAAATTTCAGATCATATCGCTGCAATCTTGATCGAGCGCCAATATATTTACGACGCTTCCTCCTACCCTACATCTATCGGACCACTCGCGCGGGCATATCACTTCTTTAACGCTAAGCTGTCGGCGGCCGAGAGAGATAAACAGAAACATTTATTCGGCGGATTCAGCAACGCTTTCTCTCGATTGGATAGCTACGAGTGGCAAGTCAATGGTTCGTCCATAACGGAAGTTCCCGTTACCACCATGCCGTTACTGAGACTGCCAATTCATTTTACATATTTAAATTACCTGGCAGATAAATCAGTTCAGTTAGCTAAGTTCTACTTCAATGTGGCATGCCGTCTGTTGCGGTTGACCAATACCCAGCCTTCTTTACTTCTACACGCCACAGATTTTTTGGGCACTTCAGACGAACTTGTTCCAGATTTTCTTCCGGGAATGAAGCGCGACTACACAGAGAAGTTGGCTTTCTTGGAGTATGTGTTCCGACACCTATCACAGTACTACAAATTTAGTGGTATTGCCGAAAGCCTTCGAAAATAGTTTTTCTGATAGGTGACTTAACGAAGCTCACGAAACTCTCGTTTCAGCTGCAACCAAACGCCTTCTTGCGCACGGTGGGCGGCAATGTAGCGAGAAAATATAAATTCCTTCACACCGCCTTTGCGACGTTCCATCATTTTCATCTCTCGATCGGCGATGAAAATATAAGGCGGAGCGGCAGCCTCGATCTGCTCAGGTAGTGCCAGCCATTGCGATTGTAAAAAGTATTCCCATGGCCAGCCTATCATCGGAATAGCCGGATAACGACTGCTCAAGTGGTAATAAAGCGGATCGCCGAACACCACAATATCACAAAAACATTTGCAATCGCTTCATGAAAAACTGGAGTGGGCTTCAATCCTGACAGGTGCTGATGTTGGTGTCGTTTGCTTACTGCTTAATATATTTAAGTTGGAAAAGCTTGCCATGAAAAACCCAAAGACTGTTACTGAC
>JBCCFA010000426.1:0-3952 GCA_039029975.1 Pseudomonadota bacterium | reverse complement strand
GGGACAGGTACCAAATATTTTGATTGTTGCGCTAGAGATCGGCGTGGCTTTGTTCACGATTTTGCTTATCGTGGCGGTGGTGGCTGTTGCGATTATCTACGTCATCGATCGGAATCAAACGAGCCAGGCGATTCGACGCAACTACCCGGTAATTGGGCGCTTTCGCTACCTGTTTGAGCATCTTGGCGAGTTCTTTCGGCAGTACTTTTTTGCGATGGATCGAGAGGAACTGCCATTTAATCGCGCGCAACGGAGTTGGTGCTATCGCGCGGCGAAAAATGTGGATAATACGACGGCGTTTGGTTCAACCCGCGATCTGAAACGTCAGGGTGCAATATTTTTCGTTAACTGCCCTTATCCCACGCTGTCGGATCATGCGGTGATGCCGAAACCAGTCATCATTGGTGAGGGGTGTAAGCAACCTTACACAACGCATTCAATCGTTAATATTTCGGGCATGAGCTTTGGGGCTATTTCAAAGCCGGCGATCAACGCCTTATCCAACGGTGCCCGAATGGCTGAGTGTTGGATGAATACGGGCGAAGGCGGATTATCGTCGCATCACCTAGAAGGCGGCGCGGATATCGTTTTTCAGATCGGTACGGCGAAAAACGGTGTCCGGGATTTAGATGGAAATCTAAGCGAAGATAAGTTATTAGAAGTCGCTGCCCACGAGCAGGTGAGGATGTTCGAACTAAAGCTAAGTCAGGGCGCTAAGCCTGGCAAAGGTGGGATTTTGCCTGGTGAAAAGGTGACTGAGGAAATCGCCAAGGTGCGGAACGTTCGCGTTGGTGAGGACGCGATCAGCCCCAATCGACATCCCGATATCGACAACAACGAACAACTGCTCGATATGATTGAGCGGATTAGAAAGCTAACCGGCAAGCCGGTTGGGTTTAAGTGCGTATTAGGGGCGTATGGCTGGTTAGATGCGTTGTTTGAGGAAATTCAACGGCGTGGACCTTATGCCGCACCCGATTTCATCACGCTTGACAGTGCAGACGGCGGAACCGGTGCCGCACCACTTTCGTTAATCGACGATATGGGTTTACCGCTTCGCGAAAGTCTGCCCATGCTCATTGACAAACTTCACGAGTATGGGCTTCGAGAACGCGTGAAGGTCGTTGCTTCTGGAAAATTAATCACGCCCACCGATGTTGCTTGGGCTCTGTGTATTGGTGCGGATTTCGTTACCTCAGCGCGCGGTTTCATGTTTGCCTTGGGATGCATCCAAGCGCTCCAGTGCAACAAAAATACTTGTCCAACGGGGATTACTACGCACGATCCGAAATTGCAACGCGGTTTGGTGCCAACCGACAAAGCTATCCGAGTCGCCAATTACTGCCGCAATTTGCAATATGAGGTGGGCATAATCGCGCATTCCTGTGGTGTGCCGTCGCCGCGCTCTCTGCAACGTTTCCATGCGCGGATGGTGATGGACAATGGTAAGTCCATTCCCCTCAATGAACTTTACCCCGAAAATTCTCATAGCAGAATTATGGAACCTCCTAGGGATTCGGCAGTCGGATAAGACCTCGATAGATTGCAATGGATCTGAGCCACGCTTAACAACACGCTCGCCGGGTTCGGATACTGCGCAATTCGTGCGAGAATCAGATTGCCGGTTGGCATCATCCGGCTAGAAAAACCAAGAAAAACAACCCGCACGGGTGCATAACGCTTAGGAGAGGAAACATGGGACTCTTTGTTTGGTGTCAAAATCTCTTTGACACGATTAGAAATAGCTTTGACTTCATTGGGCCGGTTTTACTAAGAATTTATTTAGTACCCGTTTTTTTCGTAGCAGGAGCCAACAAGTGGAACCCTTTTGCTGAGGGGGGGACGTTCAATCCCGCAGAAGGTTTGTCCGACGTGGCGAACTGGTTCGGCAACCCGGACTGGGGACTTGGATTACCAGCACCCTTGCTGATGGCAATCCTTGCTTGGGCCGCAGAGTTTCTCGGCGCAATCGCGCTGGCGCTTGGCTTTGCCGTGCGCTGGGTTTGCATTCCCCTAATGTTCACCATGATTGTGGCAGCAACCACAGTACACTGGGACAATGGATGGCAGGCTGTGCACGATGCAAAGAGTCCTCACGCGAGTGAAACCGTCGATGCGGCGGCGGACCGACTTACACGCGCAAAATCCATCTTAAAGGAACACGGAAACTATAAGTACCTAACTGAACACGGTAATTTCGTGGTATCGAACAACGGCATTGAATGGGCCGCAACCTACTTCGTGATGTTGATGGCGCTAATGTTCTTAGGTGCTGGACGTTTCTTCAGTTTGGATTATTGGATCAATCGTAAATTTAGACCCGATCAGTAATTTGAATTGAATCTAACCGTATGTCGACACATGCGGTAATTCTGACGCTTGCGGGCGTGATGTTCGCGGGCGTCTTTTGCCGAATCGTTGCAGAACCGCTCGGGGTTAGCTACGCCGGACTATCACTACTGTTCGGTTTTCTCGCCTCGGAAGCGCTTACTGCTGGCGGTGTTGATTTGGGTTT
Organism: Pseudomonadota bacterium; assembly: GCA_039029975.1. Taxonomy (GTDB): domain Bacteria; phylum Pseudomonadota; class Gammaproteobacteria; genus JBCCFA01. Next base: position 1,437 of record JBCCFA010000426.1, on the reverse strand, counting down.
GCGCTGGTATCATTTTCGGGAGATCGTCTTTTTTGGCATCATCCCCTTGCTGGTTTTCAACGCTGCGATCCAATTTGATTCGTCTCTTTTGCGGCGGCACCTTCTAGCTATCCTTGTGCTGTCAATACCGATTGGAATCCTAACGGGTTGTTTAGTTGCGCTAAGCGTTTTCTTCGGGATTAATCATGCTTCAGGATTCCCGTTTATCGTGGCACTGCTGTTAGGTGGCATTCTTACGGCGACCGATCCCGAACAACTCCTGGATAAGCTGGACGCCGCAAACCGCGATCGGCGATTGTGGGCCCTACTGAAGGGTGAGAGTTTGTGCAACGACGTGATCGCAGTGATGCTCTTTTCGTTACTGCTAAGCGTCATTCTTATGCAGGACGAATCCGTATCTTTGCTCATAGTTAGCGCAAAATTGCTTTGGGTCATTGTTGGCGGCTTGGGAGCGGGTTTTGTTTTTGCAAAGTTTATCGCCGCGATTGTTGTCAAGATCAAGTCCGAAGAGTGCTCTGTAATATTGTTGATAGCCGCCGCGTATGCGCTTTACGTTCTATCTGATCAAATATTGAGCGCTTCTGGCGTGCTAAGTGTGTTTGTTTTTAGCTTAGTCTTAAAACCCGTTGTCGAAAAAACATCTACCAAACGCATTTTCAATATGCTTGGAGAGCTCGCTGCGATGTGGCTATTTGTCCTGGTTGGCGTATCGATTACCCTAGCGCAGTTTTCAGATCGCTGGCTTGCGATCTCAATTGCGATTGTTGCACTACTTTTTGCCCGAGGGATCGCAGCAATTGTGTTTTCTCTATTGGTCACGCTCTGCAAACTAGAAAACGCCGCGTTGACTCGTCGCGAAAAAATCGGTGTTGCTGTATCTGGCAGTCCCGGCGCAGTAGCGCTAGCCTTGGCGATTTCAATTCCTTTAGCCACGCCAGCTTGGTACACCGTACAGTCTGCCGTTTACGGGGTAGTGGCTTTCGGGATATTTATTCAGACACCGCTTGCTAGTTGGCTTTTATTTGAGCATGCCAAACCTGCGTAACGTACTAACTCTCAACGACCTGAGGCCTATGCAGCGTGATTGGTGCGTTGCGAGTCCAATGTCTTTGGCTCGTCTACCGCTTTACCTTGAATGAAGTCGATGCCAATACCGGTGACCGTTTCTTTTAGCGCTAAAGTATCTACGCCTTGGGCAACTGTTCTTATTTTCAATGTTTTTGCGATGCGGCTGAGCGCAAGCACGATTTCATAATCAACGGAACTATGGATCATGTTTCGGATAAAGAGCCTGTCGATGACTAGGAAATCTACTTGTAAACGTTTGAGTAGCTCAAAAGCTCGCGGCGCGAAGCCGAAATCATTTAGTGCAACTTTACTAGCAGGCGTGGGCCATTACCAAGGCTTGCATAGGCAGTGTGTTTTCTTCCATTAAAT
>JBCCFA010000425.1:0-3958 GCA_039029975.1 Pseudomonadota bacterium | reverse complement strand
CTCAAATGTTTTATGCTTAGAACCAGCTCAGGTAGTGCAATAAGGAATTTATTTAAGAACGTAGGACATGCAAATTTTGTTGTCTAGTGAAGTAAATATGACAGTAAATGGTATTCATCTAAGGAAAACAAGGACACGAACAGAGGTTATAGAATCGATTTGTTTATTATCCCCTAAACCGTATTTTGACCCATGTGGGGATGAAAATAATTAATCATTAAATTAAAGAAAAACTATGCTCAATAAGTTGATTCTAACTGCGGAATCGTGATCGCGCCGATTTTTCAATCGGGGTCCGTCTTGACCTCGAAGTCTTGTTTTTCCCCGCCCACGCTTGCACTCTACCGAGCAGCATATTTCGCATTGTGCACCAACTTCAGCCCACCACAACTACAAGCCAATATATATATGTCGCAGTAATCAGTAAATTCACACGATGCAGCTGACGACTCCGAATCCGATGAAGACGACACTGGCTGCGAGGAGTTGTGTGCTCAGCGGACGAACGAAGCAAGCAGCAGTACACATGAAAGTAATGGTGAAGATATTGTTGTCGAGAACGACGATGAGACGAGCGAATATGACGACTTGCATATTTACCAATACAACACGGCCGCCGAATCACATAATGTAAACGCTCCCTCATGCACAGGTCGAAAAAGAAAGTTGGACGGCTCTAACAATGCAACGCAGCGAGACTTTCCAGTAGATATTCCTGAATTTAATCCATTAGTTATCGACGATGATAGATGTAAAATTAAAGGACATGCCAATAAGTACATATTTCGTACAACAAACAGTTGAACACCAGTGGGTATTTTTCAGAGATTCTTAACAAATGACATTTTAGATACGATTGCAAATAATACGAATGAGTATGCAAGGTTAAATAGAAAGGGTGGTCGGTCTTGGAAAGATACAAATTCATCGGAACTCAAATGCTTTTTTGGTCTGTGTATCTACATGGGTGTTTATTCATCTACTAATTTAGAGGATTATTGGAACCGTACATCAAAGAAACCTGTTCATAGCATTACAAATGCAATTCCTCTCTTCCGATTTTCCCAGCTGAAGAGATATATTCATATCTGTGACCCAAATAGAGACAATGGGAAGTCTTTCTTTTCCAACAAAAAAGAACCTCTGTTTTCACACATAAATAATACCTCTAAAAGCATTTGGATTCCGGGTAAGAACGTAAGTGTAGATGAAATGATGGTAATGAATTACGGCAGGTCCTCTGACACAGTACGAATTAAGAACAAACCCATCAAGTCAGGCTTCAAAATTTGGGCTTTGTGTGATTACGGTTACACTTTTTTCACAATTCCCAGCTACAATTACACTATCTAAATCAAGCACTAATATTGGTATCCCGATGAAGTTAAGAACGATTCTGTCGATGATCGCGCTCGCCGTACTGCTGACCGCATGTGGGGGCGCTGAAGACCGGAAAGCGGCCCATATGGAAAAAGGCCAAGCCTTGTTCGATGAAGGTAACTTTGAAAAAGCACGGCTCGAGTTTCAAAACGTGCTCCAAATCGATCCGAAAGATGTCCCATCACGATTTGCGTTAGCGCAAACCTTGGAGAAACTACAAAACTGGCGCGGAGCTGCCGGCCACTATTTAGGGGTCTTAGAAACCGATCCGAACCACGTTGAATCACTTTCGCGCATGGGCCAAATTTATCTTTTGGGCCGCAACAACGAAAAAGCGCAAGAGCACGCCGATCGCATTTTAGCGATTAATCCGAGCGACCCTGATGGCTTAACCTTGCGCGCTGGGGTTAAATCCCTTGACGGCGACGTAGACGGCGCGCTCGCTGACGCCATCGAAGCGGTCAGCGCTGCGCCTGGCCACGCCAACGCCTCGGCGCTACTGGCGTCCCTTTATCTACGTACGGGTAAGCCGGACAAGAGCATTGAGACGCTCGAAACCGCGTTATCGAATAATTCAGACAATGCCACAATTCGGTCTTTATTAGCTCGTGTTTATTTGCAAACGGGCGATGCGGCGAAAGCGGCAACGCTCTACGAAGAAATTGTCGCGCAACAGCCAGACGAGCTGGGGCACCGTTTGCGCCTATCCGCATTTTATACATCGCAAAAGAACTTAGATGGCGCCGAGCAAGTACTAACCACTGCAATCAAAGATATCGGATCACCTGAGGCACATTTAGCGTATGCAGAATTTTTGGCCAAGAATCGCAGCGTGAAGCAAGCAGTTGAGCACTTAGACACTGCTATCGAGGCGGAACCGGCTGAATATCGTTTACGTTTTGCGCAAGGCAAACTATATGAAGCCGCGTCAGACTTGGCCGGCGCGCGTAAAGTGTATGAGGCCATCGTTGAACGGGTGGAAGAAGGACCCAATTTCCTCAATGCCAAAACCCGCCTGGCTGTCGTAACCGCACGCGAGGGTAATCGGGACGGCGCGAAAGCCTTGCTCGGTGAGGTGCTGGAAGAAAACGCACGAGATCAAGAAGCGCTTAAGCTACGAGGCACTATCCTGATGGGCGAGGGAGATGCCACAGGGGCGATTGCCGATTTTCGTTCGGCACTGCGGGATTCACCCAATTCTCCGGAACTATTGAGGCTTTTGGCTCGTGCCCACATATTGAACGAAGAACCGGAGCTTGCCAAAGATAACCTACTGAAAGGCGTGGATGCTAACCCACGAGACGTCAACCTGCGGGCCGATTTGGTCAACATCTATTCCCGTGAGCAGAACCTTGATGGGGCCGTTAATCAGCTTGAAGAAATTCTGAAAGTCGCCCCTACGAACCGCAAGGCATATGAAGGATTGTTCAAAGTTCGCGTCTATCAAAAGGATTGGGCGGCGGCGCATGGGGTGGCTGACCGTCTGAAAACGGCCTTCCCGTCTGAACCCACCGGTTACTACTTTGATGGCTTGGTTTATCAAGGCGAGAAAAAACTCCCGGAAAGTATCGAGCAGTTCGAATCGGCATTGGCCGTTTCCCCAGACTCCATTCAACCGCTTTCGCAACTAGTGAAAAGTCACTTAGCATTAAATCAGCGTGATGTTGCCGAAAAACGCTTGCAGGAAGTCATCGAGTTGAACGACAAAAACTTCGTGGCACATAATTTAAGTGGCGAACTTCATTTAGCGAGTAAACGTTTCGACGATGCAGCTGCGGCATTCAACAAAGCTCTCGAATTGAAAACCGATTGGGCAATTCCTTATCGCAACCTGGCGAGTACGATGATCGCGCAGGAGCAGGGTGACGAGGCGATCGCGGTGATGAACAAGGGCATTGAGGCCACTAACGGCGCCCCGCTGTTGGTCACCGGCCTTGCTTCTTACCTTGAGCGGACTGGAGATTTGGATTCCGCCATCGACCAATATCGAAAAATTCTCGTCGACACGCCAAATTCGGCTTTGGCGACGAACAATTTGGCGATGCTGCTCATTGAATATCGAGAAGATGAAGGAAGTCGGCAAGAAGCCCGCGATTTGGCGCAAAAGCTGGAAGGTAGCAATAATGCCGCTTATCTGGATACGGTTGGCTGGGTCGCATTCAAGTTTGGTGAACACGAGCGCGCCGTCGAATTCTTGGAAAAAGCCGTTGAAATTTCGCCAGACGCCGCGGTCATGCAATTTCATCTGGGCATGGCCTATCTAGCACAGGGCAATGAGGTTTCCGCGAAAAACCATTTGGAAAGGGCGGTGAACGCGAATGTGGATTTCCGCGGCTTAGACGAAGCGAAATCGGCGCTCGGTAAGTTATCTGGCTAATTAGTCGGCAAGAATATCTTTTTCGACGCTCAAAAACCGGCTTTTCGCCGGTTTTTTTGTCCCCGATGGTCCGTAAGCATAGATTCTAATCTACTTGAGGTATTTTAGCTAAGCTACTAATTTCACTTATATTATGCTATTTTTGAGAGAAGTAGCATTAAATAACGACTATATGCCCATAATTTTGCTCGTGTTAATCGG
>JBCCFA010000424.1:0-4009 GCA_039029975.1 Pseudomonadota bacterium | reverse complement strand
TGAAAAGACATCCAGAATTCAACGGACTGCCTCGCCTGCTCTAAATAGGCGTCGGTATTAATTGACTTCCAATGTGTGTCTCCCGCCGCGATTGCTGCGATTGCCGCCTTGATATCGTTTTCGTCATTACAACAAGCCGAACCATATCTATCGCACGTATATTCCTGCGCACGCCTATAGGCAGCGCCTAATATTGGCAGCAACATCGCCGGAAATAAGAACCACCCCCAAGTGAGATGTTTTTGATCGATGTGTCCAAGCTCGTGGCCGATATAGAAATCAATCGCGTCCGGGCGTTTTTCTAAAGCGTCAACCACGTCAGTGAACAATACAATGTAGTTCCTACGCAAAAACTTAGTGGCGAGCGCATTAAAAAAGTCGGTTCGTAACAGATAAGCTTCAGGCATTTCGGTGATTTCAAGCTGCTCACAACAACGCACCACTCGCTGATGCAGTTCTGCGTATTGCTTTTCCGAAATGCGCACACCGTTGCCCTTCAGCAAGGTAATGAAAGATGATTGGGCGAACAAGTAGAAGATAAAAAATAAAAGCAAATAAACCAACGCGATGCCAAACGTGGCGCCGACGAGCAGCAGCCAAAAAATCGCGGAAATAACGACGCCAATTCGGAATAATGTTCCTTCGTGTTTTGAGACGAGATCCATATCGATTTACTCCTTGAGTGTACCGTTCATTCAAACGCGCCTAGTAAACAGGCCTGGGTGTGCGACTGTTAGGAAAAGAATTTAGCAACTGGCGGCTACCGTCAGATAGACACTGCACGATATTCTGATTGGCCATTACGACACAGTGAGAGTATTTACGTGTATCGAGCGAAAATGCGCTAGCGAATCAATTTACATAACGCGTACCCGCGTTTGCACAAGAAATTCCCCGTGGCGTGCTGCTCTGGGTCGGTGGGTATGTAGAAATCTAATTCGTCGGCGAGCCGATCCATGACGCTTAAATTAAATGCAACAGAGGCAGCTTCTTTGATTGCACGCTCGGATAATCCGGCCGCTTGGAGCGGCGATGTTAGAATGATGTGAGACATCCCCTATAAATTAATTGCTCGAGGTTCAGCCCCCGAAGCCTGTTCGGGAAACTAGAAATGCTCGACCAATTACCGCAAAGTTATTTTCTCCGCGTCGCTAAAGCTCCGTCGATACCGCAGAAGTGCTGACGGATGTCTACACAGCAGCGAGGACATCGCGCGTCCTAGACCACATTCACTTCTAGCTCTTTGGCTTGGTAAGCACAAACACAAACCCAGGGCTCAGGAAACTGAGCAAGTGTAACACGCGTTTCGGAACGGGTCGGAACAGTTGCCACAATCCGCCGCTTGTTTGCGCGCGATGTTTCATTAGTAGTGGCACAGCATCCTGAATTTGAAATTCGCCAAGCCAGCGCGTTAGCGTCCAGTAGGTTGTCGAATAGGCATCCAGCATTTGCTCCTTCTCAGGAGAGAATGTCCGCAGGAGTGCTAACGCCCAGGATCTCGGAATCCAATGTACGAAAGGCCAGTAAACGTGCGGTTCGATTGGAAAGAGCAGATTCGGCCCAGCGAAGTAGCAGGTGCCGCCGGGTTTAAGGATGCGTTGGATCTGCGCGATCAGGGCTGTTGGTGACGGAACGTGCTCATAGACCTGGTTGCATATCACAATATCGACTGAACATGATTCAATACTAAGTGAATCGGCGGACCCGGCGATGAATTGGAGATTGGGCTGCTTAGCCGTATAGTCGTTCCAGCGCTGCCAGGGTGCCGGATCGACGCCGCAAACGCTCTTGAATGATGGCGCGAGGTGATAGCTGATTCCGCCGCTTCCGCAGCCGATATCTACGCAGGACAATTGCGACAAATCGAGCTCCGTCACCAGTTCTAGACACTGCACGATATTGGCAGCTTTGACGTCGCGATTCTCCGCACCCCAAAGGGGGTCATCCGCTGGCGCTCCGCCTGACTTCGCCGTTGTCATCGACGGCGTTCACTCTGGGTCGTATCAATAAAACGTTGTCGCTCGGAATCGCGGAGTGTGTCCATAAAACAGAGAGTTTGGCCTCCCAAAGCCGCAGTCACAGAGCAGTTTTCCGCCTGCCAGCCAAACCTGTCCTGGCAGGGTTTCTGCGCGAGGCCGATGTAAGTGGCGTCGCAGGCCCGCATTCCGAATACATAAAAGGTATTCCGAGCGTCGACCTGAGGGTCTTCAACTTGTAGAGCCACGCATGCCTGCTGATATTGGTCGCGTATATCCTCCCTAAGCAACCAGCTCGTCTCGACCTTGAGCAATTGGTCTAACCCAAATACCGGCTGGATGTCCATCATGTTGTATTTTAAGCCTACCACCACCAGCTCGTGATGCCTGAAATCCGCGTCGAAAACACACTATGTAGGAAGAATAAACGCCCTCTTTACCCCCGTCCAGTTGCTTCTGACCGTAAGTGCTTGTTTTGATATACGGTAATGACACTTAAATACGCGCGACAAGATTGCCTGGTACGCGCAAAACTCGTCCATTTCTCTCCATAGCCGGCACCTTCCTAACGCTCGACCCCAACAAATTCCTGCCGTGTTTGTCCTAAACGATATCTACTAGTTGGAAATATCCGTTATTGCTCAAAGCGAATTAACCCTGATTGCGCACCAATAGGAGCGGCTAATGTATGGACAAAGCCGCCCTGGCTTTGAGCACTCATCCGCCACGGCATCCGATCTGAATCCAGATGCCTTACCAATCTATTGGTCAGACAACTCATCATTGCACGGCGCGGGTCGCAATGCGGCGAGCTTGTGGCGCCTATCCGGGCCAACCTCGCCGAAAACAAAAACCGCCCCCAAGTGAGATGTTTTTGATCGATATGTTCAAGCTCGTGGCCGATATAAAAATTAATCGCATCCGGGCGTTTTTCTAAAGCGTCGACCATGTCAGTGAACAATACAATGTAGTTCCTACCCAAAAACTTAGTGGCGAGCGTATTAAAAAAGTCGGTTCGGAACTGATACGCTTCGGTTACATCGATGATTTCAAGCTACTCACGACAACGCGTCACTCGCTGATGCAGTTCCGCGTATCGGTCTTCTGAAATGCACACACCATTACCCCCAGCAAGGTAATGAAAAATGACAGGGCGAACAGGTAGAAGGTAAAAAATAAAAGCAAATAAACTAATGCGATGCCGAACGTTGCGCCGACGAGCAGTAGCCAAAAAATCGCGGGAATAACGACGCCAATTCGGGATAAAGTTCTTTCGTGTTTTGAGACGAGATCCGTATCGACTTTCTCCTAGCGTGTGCCGGCCGTTGAAACATACCCAAATTTTAAACTGTAGGAAAAGTACTAGGTGATAGCGGGCTATTATAAAAAAGTAACCGCACGATATTTCGATAGCACTTTGCGCGCAAGTTAAAGTGAGACTAGTTGCACCCGTTCCGCATACGTGTACTAGCGAATCAATTTACACAAAGCGTAACCGCGCTTGTACAAAAAACTCCCTGTAGCCTGCTGTTCTGTGTCGGTAGGTATGTAGAAATCGAATGCGTCGGCCAGCCGATCCATCACGCTAAAATTAAATGCCACAAAGGCTGCTTCTTCGACTGCCCGATCGGACAATCCTGCCTCGCGTAACGGCGCAATATCCTCTTCGGTTAATTCGGTGGGCGTTAATGTAAGTTTTTCTAAGTAACCGAGAATTGCCCGCTGCCGATCGGACACGGGTGCCGTGCGCCAATCTTCGAGCACAGCATTAACCAGCGCTTCATCTAAACCTAACACCGCGACCGCGGTGTGATCGCCAGTTCAGTATTCGCACCGATTAAGCTTGGAAACAAAGGCGGCGAAAAGCTCGGTCTCGCCTATTGACCATTCGTCGGCGTGACGCATGCCGCGCGTTAGGCAATCTAAAAAATGGGCGCCGAAAATTTTTCGCCGGTAGCTCAAAACTCGCATAGGCGGTGGCACATGTCCCATACTTAAAGTCACTAAGCGAAAAAAGAGCTTCTGCGTTAAAC
>JBCCFA010000423.1:0-4015 GCA_039029975.1 Pseudomonadota bacterium | reverse complement strand
GTCGTCGTCGACGAGCCAGGGCACCCACGACTCCATGCCGTCGAAGTGCGTGCCCTCGGCGAGGCGTTCCCAGTGCGCTGCGAGTACTCTTTCGCTTCGATAGTCTAAACCGATAGTACTACCCTCCATTCCCCGCAACGCCAACTGCATTGGCCTATCTACAAATAAAGAATTTTCAGATTCACCGCTATTCAACTCGAAACGCAATGGGACCACGTATTCGATATCCCCACCTCTTCTACGAGCGAGATAAAATTCTCCAGATTGGCCAAAACCAGATACCCGCTCGTGGGCGTCTCGAATTTGAGACAAGGTCGCTTCCGGCGCCCCGCCTAGTACATCATCAGTGCTGAATTGAGCATCGAAACGCGCTACCGCCTCAATCAACTCACGCTGAGCACGAACGAATTCCGTCAGTCTCGCGCGTTCAAGGCGGATCGCGGTATCGTAAAGCACCCCAACGGAGATACCTCCCGCAATGCATGCTATCACCCCCATCAATAGCGGTAGCATAGCCAACCTAATCCGACCTTCCGTATTTTCTTCAATAGCGAGCGCCAGTAGTGCAGCGCAAATTACCACCAATAGCATGACGGCCACAGCGCCAGCCATGATGTGTGGGTCAAACGTGAAAGACTGCGGCACAACCTGAGACGGCGTATCGACAACTATCATGGCAGCCATACCACAGTAGTGCATACCCGAGATTGCACAGGCCATAAGGCAAGCTGTACCTATGGAAGCAATCGGTGGCGGCTCAGGAAGCGATTCGTCACTAAATCGTCTTGCAAACCAAAATGCACTCACCGCCGCGGTATATGCAATTGCTATCGATGCCAGAAATAGAGTAAGGTCGTAACTCATTTGGATCGGGGCCCGAATTGCCGCCATTCCAAGATAGTGCATAACCACAATGCTAGTACCGGTCGCAACGCCGCTCGTAGCCAGTCGAAAAAAAGTGATCTCAGCTGCTCGAATCCAATATATCGCAATCGTGCTAATTGCTATCGGAATTAATAGCGATAGAACGGTAAGCGCTGGGTCGTAAGTAACTTCCACGGGCAACTCTAACGCCAACATTCCGGTGAAATGCATCGACCAAATTCCGCCCCCAAGCGTTATTCCCGCGAAGGCGATTAAATACTTTTGACGTTCCCTGTCATCAGTCGTGCGAAGGTGTCCAACGAGCCGCAGGACAAAGTAGGAAGTAAACGCCGCCATCAGTAATGACGCCGCGACGAGGACAATATCGTATTCTGGAGCAATGATTCCATCGACAATCCGCGTGTCGTCTGCAAAGAACTTAGGTAATAAACTCATTTGTGGCTGCTGATACCCTGCCCATAAGAACTTGGCATTAGATTATGTCACCGAATCGTAAGACAAGGGACTCGCAACCTTGTTGTTGCCACTAAGAATTGGGCTTGCGGGACATACGCGAGAGTGAGTAAAACTAGGTCACGTATTGTTGGGCATTGTGGGACAACAGGCGCCCACGAATATGAGACAATCGCCCCCTTATTAGACAGCGACCTTTTCGAAATGATTGTAAGCCACTGATTAATGGTGCCGGCTGCAGGAGTCGAACCCGCGACCTGATGCTTACAAGGCAACTGCTCTACCAACTGAGCTAAGCCGGCAACGTTTTTGGTTCATACTTGCCATCCTTGGCGACACCTCGGGGGCTCCGTTTATCACCGGCTCGGACTCCTGTCCGAGCGTTCGGCGGACTGCGATTGCTTCGCAATCGATTCCGTCTCACCCAACTGAGCTAAGCCGGCAACGTAATTAATTGGTTCTCCGGATCCCGCGAGACGAACCTTCTAGACCCAGCGGGAAGGCGGATCTTACAGGAATTAAAACGTTAAAGGATCCCTACAGGCTGGCCTCTATCACCGTTTCACAAGAGACTTCCAAAATTTGAGCATCGGCGATCAATTCCGTTTCGATCGATTCCACGTCTTCGAAGCCTTCCGCCAAGGACGCATTAATCCAATATTGATCGGTCTTTTCGAATTTCGGTACAACGACGGGTTTGTAGCCCTGCTCCGACATTTCTTCCAGGCGTCTTGTCACCGAATCTTGGGAGCGAAATAACCCGAGAGAAATCGCGTTTTTCAAATCTCCTTCGCGCACTAGCATGTAATCCTTCACACCTTTTCTTTTTAGATCGGCGAGGTTATTTTTTGCGTCGTCTTCGGTGCTTGCTTCCAAATAGACCCAAAAGAAACGTCGCGTTTGCGTGGTTTCAACTTCACTAGTGAGCATTTTCGTGCGCGGACGCAACCATTCGCGGAATGTTTTGAAAGCCTGCCCCTCTTTAAACGGCCCCGTGCGAATACAAATTTCTGACGACACCGCTTCGGTGTTTACTTCAGTGCTGGCTGCCACATCTGGATCTGGCGCGTCCTCAGTGAATTCTTCACGCGAAGATTCTTGCCTCAGTGTGGGAATATCAGCTAGCTCAGAAATCAACGTTAAGGTAGGCGTGCCCGGGGGTAGTTTGGTATTTTTTTCCAAAGACGCGGTAAGCGTCTTTTCATTGAGCTTTTCATTGTATTGCCAACCGAACGCGACCACGTTGCCTAGTAGCAGTAGGATGACCAACCACTTCATGACAATTCATCCACAACTATCGCCATGCCGCGCAACACTAAATCGGGTACAAGCTCGAAGGTCAAGTTTGAGAGCGCCATCACCATTTCACCCTGACCGCCGGTCGAATACCAATGACTAATCGCTAGGTCTTGTTCAAGAATTCTTTGATTTACTCGATCTATCATGCCTGCAATATAGTCCGCGCATCCTAATGAAATTGCCGCTTCAGTATTGGTAGCGAAGATATCAGGAACAGAGATATTTTCCAGCGCCAGCTGTGCTGTTTGCTTTGTTAAGCTTTCAATCATTAGCCCAAGGCCGGGAGCAATGAGCCCTCCCCGGTGAATCCCCTGCTCGTCCACCACATCTACGGTTAGCGCGGTGCCCGCATCAATCACGCATGCGCCATGCTTGCCTGCAAGGTGGTAACCGCCTATTGCGGCCAACCAGCGGTCGACGCCCAGTTGAGTTGGGTCGCTGTATTGAGTGTGCACACCGCCTCTATCCTGAAGAACTTCGATTTGTTGCACATCTACCCGCCACGTTTTGTCTACCCAGGCAGCGATTCGTTCGGTGACTTCTGCCCCCGCCACACTCGATATCCAGACCGAAGCTGGTTTGCACTCTAGGGTCCAATCGTTGGGTAGTGCCTCTGCTGGGTTTGTATTGGCAGCAGACAATGAAGTTAAGCGCCCGCCGTCTAATGTCGCCGCCTTAATTCTAGTATTGCCAATATCGAATAACAGATTCATGTATCGAGTAACTCAACGTGGCCTGCAAAAAGCGTTTTCATATCGCCCGCTACGTTCATTATCAACAAACCGTTTTCATCAACACCCAGCACATCACCAACCAAGGCCTCATTATGAATATGCAGTTTAATTTTTCGCCCGTACAGAAAATCGGCTTCCCGCCATTCGTCAATAAAGTGCTTAAAGCCGCTTACACTAAACTGTTCAAGATCCCTGATCACCTCTCGACAGATCGCACTAACGGTTTCATTACGGCTTGGCATGTCTTCACACACGCTGCTTAAGTCGGCCACATTTTGATCAATTTGCCTCCGCACCTCGGGGTTTAGATGAAGATTCAAACCCAAACCGATAACGACCATCGAGGGCCCTGCTAACTCCGATCGTAATTCAATGAGAATGCCGGCGATTTTTGCCGGACCCGAGCCCTCGTCTATGTAAATATCATTAGGCCACTTTACTTTTATTCCCACAGCACCAAGCGACAGCAAGGCGCGTCGCACCGCTAAGCCTATCACCAGGCTTAGCGAACCCATGGCTTCATTTGGATTTGTGAATCGCCATGCCAAAGACATGCACAAGCCGCTACCGGGGGGCGCCATCCAGGAGGCGCCTCGCCGACCGCGGCCGGCGGTTTGATATTCGCTCAACACCAGCCGTCCGTG
>JBCCFA010000422.1:0-4031 GCA_039029975.1 Pseudomonadota bacterium | reverse complement strand
GAAATTATCGGATTCAATAATCGTGCGAGTGAAAACCCCATTATCGGTACCGCTACCTATTTATCTTCATGAAGCGAGCTACACAGATTTCAATTTGGGCACGTGGCGGACGGCGAACGCTCCAATGATCGTCGTCGATCCGCTTCCGGCAACCACCATTTGGGAGATCGGTTCAGAGACTCCAAAACAATCCCGCCGGATGGAAATCACGACTCGGCATGTGCGAGACACCACAGTTCAAGTGATGCCACTTCATGTTACAAAAATAGAAGGCGACGAACTCATCGAAGTTCAAAAAAGTCAGCTGGGCACAGTGATGCTTGAGGCCATTCCAGGGCAACTGCGCTACCAAGTTGAGTATTCCGCTGACAAAAATTGGGGCAACTCAGATTTATCACTGCCTACAGCTCAAGACAGTATTGTCCCAGCTAATTACCAATCGGCTTTGAAATCAATTATGCAAGAGTTCCAATTGCAAGGTGGCACCGAGCAGGACACCGTCAATCGCGTAAACAGGTTTTTTAGCGAAAATTTTCGCTATTCCTTAGTTGGAAAAAACGATTACCCCGGTAAGAAGCCTTTAATTTCATTTCTGCAAAACAGTCGCTCTGGACACTGCGAATATTTTGCGTCGGCGACGGCGTTGCTACTCCGACAGGCCCAGATACCAACGAGGTATTCAGTGGGTTACGTCGTGGATGAATATAGCGAACTCGAAAATGCGTTTGTTGCGCGGTCAAGACACGCTCACGCGTGGGTTAGCGCTTACATCGACGGCCGTTGGCAAACTGTAGACAACACGCCGAGTCAATGGCTCGCACTCGAACAAGCAAACGTGAGTCACTGGCAGAAAATAAACGACCTAATTTCTTGGCTTGGGCTCCACGTAAAGCGTTTGCAACGCGCTGAACGAAGCAGCTTTAACGCGAGAATAATCTGGCTAGTTCCCATCTTGGCCCTTGTGTTGATGTGGCGCCTTCGCAATAGGATTCAATATCGTTCCGAGCGAAAAACGGCTGAAAACTTCACTAATAAGACGGAAAAACCGCAAGGCCTACTTCGTCTAATTCATTGGCTCAAAAATTCTGGTCACCAAGTACCCGCAGGTCGGACAATAGCCGACGCATTAAATGCTCATTTTTCGCAAACAAGTCGCGCAGCAACGATCAAGCGCCTGGTTCAGTTGCATTATACGCACCGCTTTTCGCCACAGGCGCTAACCCGCGAAGAGCAAATCGAGTTGGATGAGGGAGTTAAGCTTATATTATCAGCAATGGAGACCTCGGCACGCGACGAACCAATGCCGTAGCAGTTAGTGAGGTTCGCCGGCAAGCGCTGCTGCCAAACGCTCAGTATCCTCGCCGCCGTTGTCGCGAATGAATGCTTCCGCATCGGTCGCCGTAATCAACCCTTGCCCCACTAATTTCGTTTTTTCCTCGATAGATAAACCTGGTTCGCCAAGCAGTCGCGCCGCATCACAAGCGTTTGTTTCTAGCATAACCGCTGTCTCATTGGCGATGTCCCGGAGGATCTGGTGTTCGCGGGCGAGACGGTTTTTAAGCAGAATTTCTGTCGCCAAACCGTTGTCATAGATCCCGCGAATTTCCAATTTATAGCCGCCAATCAAAATGGGGTTTATCGTTGCCTCAAGTTGACCTTCGATCGTCGAAAGACGTGTGATGATGAGATCTGACCACGCGTTACGTCGCGTGGCGTCGCGGCCAAGTACCGCGTAGATTTCCAGTACGTTATTGACACTTAGCTCGGTATATCGGTCATGAATTAATTGAAAGTTGCGTTCACTGGCGAGTGCTTCGAACGAGTTAAAGCCAAGATAGTGCACGGCTGTTGGATAATCGGCGATCGTCGGGTTAAATCCTACGCCACAAATTAATTGCGCGTTTTTTAAACCGAGTGCTTGCGCAATAGCTGCTCGACGAGAATTGGGATCGCCCTGAGGTCGTACACGGGCCTCAGCGAGGATCGCTCCTAATTCTTTTTGATTTGCGTTTAACAGCTGCTCAATCGTGTACATAATGCCTGGTCAATCGCTACCCTAGTTGGGCGAATATTGAACCATCCTCTACCTTTACTGTTCTCTCAGTTAAATCTCTACCGCCGCGAATGCACTCGCCGGAGACGATATCAAATCGCCAGCCATGAAGCGGGCATTCCACTTCGCACCCTTCAATTCGAGCGAACGAGAGACTACTCGCATGATGCGGGCAAATGGCCTCGAATAGCCTCACCGATCTGGATTCACTCGCCACAAAATAAAAATCCCGACCCACCTGAACCAAATTTGGCACGCCAAGTGTCAGCTCATCGAGCCCGCACACATACTGCCAATCAGTTCTACTAGCGCGATCTTGCGGTTCCAAAATAGTCTAGTCTTCGAATTCGAGGATGTTTCAGTCATAACTTGCCCACTGGCGCACTGAAAATACTACAGATGCTCTGTCCGGTTCAATCTCGCCGCAATTTATCCGACACTGCGATCGGCGTTGGATATCTCATCACGATCCAATAGCTAGAAATCAGAAAACTCAATAGTGTTGCTAACTGAATAACGTACGACGCCTCAGCTCGAATATATCCTGACTCGAAAGCCAAGACCGCTATCAAAAGGCTAAATTCACTGACCTGCCCCAATCGGGTACCGGTCTCAAGCGACAGACTTGGCGACTCTCCTGCTCGAAGTAACAATATCTTAAATACTAAAGGCTTGACCACAAGCATCACGAGCGCCAGTAACAAACCAGGGATTAACACAATTTTTAACATTGCTGGGTCAAATGCAGCGCCCAATGAGAAGAAAAATAGCACTAAAAAGAAATCTCTAAGTGGCCGTAAGCTATCGGCGATATACATCGATACGGGACAGCTAGCTAGTGTGACGCCGGCGATAAACGCCCCAATTTCTCGCGACAGCCCGAGCAGGTGGGCAAATTCAGCAATACTTAAACACCAGGCAATGACTAACAGGAAAATGTACTCCTGGATCTGGTCATATTTCCGCAGCAACGGTTCGATCAACCAGCGCTCCAACCCATAAGCGCAGCCTACAAGCATTGGTAAGAACAAGACTTGCTTGCCTACTCCAAGCCAAGGCGCGTTACCTGTGCCGTAACCTTGAATAATGAGCATCACAATAATCGCTATCAAATCTTGAATCAGTAATACGCTAATGATCACTTGCCCAGTGTGTTTATGATGCAAGGCGGTCGTTGGTAGAAGCTTCAGCGCAATAATCGTGCTCGAAAACATCATGGTGCCGCCAATCAACAGGGCCTCATGCCACAAAAAACCAAAGCCAAAAGCGATAACAATCCCGATTACCGTGAAAACGGCGCAACTGATTAGCGTGACGCTAAGTGCTTCAGAGAACATTTTGAGCAGTTGCTGCGGCACCATATTCAAACCAAGTAGGTACAACAAAAACATGATGCCGATTTCAGAGACGTCCTGAATCCACGAGGGATCGTTGACTAATCCCGCGCCCCAGGGTCCCAATATGGCGCCAACCACGATATACGCAATAATTAATGCCTGTCTTGCCATCAGCGCGGCCGTAGCCAGCAACGCGGCACAAGTAAAAATCAAGAACAAGGAAAAAATAACAGAAGGCGTTTCCATGGCACTACGTTGAGATTAGTGTTTGTAACTGGGTCATTAATTCATTTTTGCGAATCTTATGGTGCTTCGCTAGCTCGGGGACGTAAAGCTTTAGACGCAATTCTTCAATATTAAGATAGATATCAAAATGTGCCGCGGCGTCTACGCTCGGATGATTCCACAACTCTTCCCATGTGGACAGTAGTTCGCCTAACGAGGCGCCTTTTTTCTCGTCTTTTTGGGGATTGTTGTTGATCCGTTCGATTCTGCGTTGCATTCCGGCGAGAAAACGTTCGTAGCGCTTGAGCCAAGCTATCTCCAACACGCTAATCGTTCGTCCACTGAATAGATAAGCCAATTGTTTGCTAATGTCTCGATACTGATCATTCCATTTTCCAGCCAGCTCATTCTCCAGG
>JBCCFA010000421.1:0-4044 GCA_039029975.1 Pseudomonadota bacterium | reverse complement strand
GTGACTTTGCATGTCGGAGCCGGTACATTTCAGCCGGTTCGAGTCGATGACATTAACGAACATCGTATGCATGCAGAGTACTTAGAAGTCAGCGAAGCCGTATGTAAACAATTATTGACAGCAAAATCCAACGGCAAACGTGTGATTGCTATTGGGACAACCAGCATACGAGCCTTAGAAACGGCAGCACGAGATGGCCAACTCAGGCCTTATCAAGGCGACACTCAGTTGTTTATTACACCAGGCTATCAGTTCAATATTGTCGATGCAGTGCTTACAAATTTTCATCTACCTGAATCAACATTAATCATGCTGATTTGCGCATTTGCTGGTAAAACGCAGGTTATGGGCGCCTATGAATATGCGGTACAAGAGCAATACCGCTTTTTTAGTTATGGTGATGCTATGTGGATTTTTTAACAATCTCTCTCATTCACCCAATAAAAAAGGCGGCCCGTGCCGCCTTTTTTATTCTGTTTTTAGAATCTTACTGACCTAGGCTTTGCCGCAACTGCCGACGACGCTCGCGTTCTTTAGTCAGGAAGCTAATCCAGCGATTGCCCATCTTACGGCTGCGCTTGTCTTGTTTTGCTGCCTCCCTAAATGCAGCAATTGCTGGTGACAGCCTATCGAGGTTGAAAAGACACATACCTTTCATGATATTAGCAGTATCAGGGCGTTTTATACCGCCTAGCTTCTGGCCAGTTTCGATAGAGTCAACACAGTCATTATATTTATCCAGCTCAAAATACGATTGGCCTAGTTGGAAGTACAACTCACCTTCATTCGACACTTTTGCCGCTTCGGCAAGAACTGGTATAGCATCCTCATGTTCTTGTGCCATACGTAAACTTTGAGCAAGTAATTTCAGATTTTTCTTATCTCTCTTGATAACTTCATCTTTCATACCTTTTTGCAGAATGCGAGCGCCTTTAATTGGCGTCTCATGATATAAATAAAGCTGAGCCATATTCAGCAATTCAGATTCGCGCTTCAACAGGCCTTGAGCATGTGCAGCTTCCATTGCACCAAATTGTTTTTTCTCTTGTTTCAATTCAGCATACATGCCTGCTAGTTGCAGCCAGTACTCTCTTTTTGGAAAATCTCTGACCAGGATTTCCAGAATATCGCGAACCTGAGGATATTCATTCAATTCGTAATGCATCACCCGTAAGAGCAAATACCAATTCTCCTTCATTGGCCGGCCTTTTTCTCTTGCTAATGCCATGGCTTTTTTCACTTCCGGAATACCATTTCTGTATTCCTTCAACTGATAATAAGCCTGAGCCATAATGATGTAAGAGTTAGGATTAGGGCTTTGTGTTTTGGAAAACCAAACTTTCATCGTGCTGATGACTTTGCGGTAATTTTCCTGGATGAAATATAGCTGAGCGACCGTAAATAAGGTGCCTACTTCCAGGCCTTCTGGAATTTGCTTTTCTTTCAGCACATTAAGATAGGCTTGTAATGCACTTTTGTAATCTTCCTTAGAAGAGTAGATAAAGGCATAGAAATTCCAGATTTGCGCCCGTTCAAAATCGTTATAGCGGTCACGTCGATTCACAACATCGAAGCTATCCAGAACCTCAGTGGCTTCAGCAAATTGTTTTGCTTCGGCCAATTCCTGAGCTTTTTCCAGCTTTTTAAAGATATTCGCGCGGATGGCCGGGACCTTCCGGGTTTTCTGCTTCTTCTTATCTTTATCCTGCTGTGCACTAGCATCAGAAAGACCTGCTTCCATCGTGACAGAAGTCACAAGCGGAATAACAAAGAAGCATAACATTGCCAGGCTCAAAACCCTGGCAGCATTCGAGACTGCTTGTTGTGTGTTTTGCATGATTAATATCCTGCTTTTTCAATCTTGAAGAGTAAAGATTCAAGCTCAAGTTTTAACGTTCTGAAACTCGGTGGTTTCAGAACATTACCATTTTTTATTTATCCAATTCAAATGTAAATTTATTTTGGACACCATAAACCTCTAAAGCCATACCATTTTCTACTTTTGGCTTATATTTAAACTTTAATACCGCATTAACTGCTGCTTTATCAAAAACACCAGATGGCGCTGACTCAACCACAATCGGGTCAATAACTGAACCATTTTTGGCAATGGTGAACTGCAAAATCACGTAACCTTCGATTCCCCGCCGCTTCGCTCTTTCTGGATAAACTGGGGCTATTGTTGTGAGGGCGAGATGGTTTCCATCCACAAGGTTTAGGTTTATAGGTGAACCACCTTCCGGTTTAATTTCCGGGATATCATGAATAACTGAGCCAGGTCTGACAGGGCCAAAATTTATTTTTGGCATCTCTGGTATATCATCCGGCTTAACTGGCTTTTCAAGCTCAGGTAGTTCAGGGATGACTTTAGGTTCAGTTCTGTCTCGCCAAATATCAAGAATAAAAGGCTCTGATTCCTCAAAAACAATTTCATCGCTCGTTGCAATCAGCAGTTGCATGATGAAAAACAGGCAAAATGTAACTGCTGCCGCAACAAAAGTAATAACGCTGTATCGTGCAAGAGTAAACATGATAATACCTCTGGTTTGAAAGGTGTTATAAATGTCAGTCCTTGACGTAAACCTACATTAGTCCTTAATTAAAATTAGCGTCTGCGCTTGCCATCATCTTCCAATTGAAAGGTGATTTTATTGCGCACGCCTGGTACTTCGATAGGTATGCCATCTTCAACGCGCGGCTTATATTTGAATTTCAACGCTGCCCGCCAGTCGTGTCGACTTCGAGCTCTGCGATCGGGAGGCGTCCGAGCCCGTAGAGATAGACCTTGTCGCCGCTCTCGGTGCGCCGGCCGTCGTACCCGTAGGTGGTGTCGGTGCGCTGGCCGGCACCGTCCACCACGCTGCGAAGGCGGTTGAGCGCGTCGTACTCGAACGTGGCGTCCGCGCCTTCGTCCGTGACGCGATTCCCGAAGTCGTCGTACGCGTATCCGAGAGTCGTCGAGCCCTCGGTCATCGTCGCAAGGTTGCCCTGCGCGTCGTAGCTCAACGCGCGCGTCGTCGTCGCCGTGGGACCGGCCGCAAGCGACATGAGATTTTGCGCGTTGAACGTGTATCCGTAGCCCCCCATCGCCGCGGAGCTGGCCTCGAGGAGTCGGTTTCGCTCGTCGTAGGCGAAGTCGAAGGTGTAGTCCGAGTCGACTTGGTCCTCGACCCGCGAGATGTTGCTCGCGGCGTCCCAGTCGAGCTCGTAGTGGAGGCGGCTCGTGCCGCCGAAGTCGACGCGGCGCTCCGCGACGCGCCCTTGCAGGTCGTAGCTGGCGTAGGCGTCTGCGCCGTTTCCGAGGGCCGCGTGCAGCGCCCGGTCGGCCGCGTCGAACGCGAGATTCGAGCGCACGGGGAGCACGTCGGTGGTGACGTCGAGCACCCGGCTCGAGTCGGGGTCGAGCTCCCAATCCTGGGTCGTCGGCCCTGCCTCGAAGCCCGTTACGCTCGGGTAGCTCATCGACGCGAGCTCGCCCGTGTCGTGCCACGCGTAGGTCGTCGTGAACGAGGTTGCCAATCGGTCGACGTACTGCACCTGGGACTGGAGTCGGTGCACGCATGCGGACGTGTACGACCACGTGCCGCCGTCGTCGCTCACCCCGACGAGATTGCCGACCGCGTCATAGTCGTAGGCGGCAGCGGAAGGATGGTCGCCGCTTGCCGTCGTCGCCTGCTGGGAGAGCAAGCGACCTCGTCCGTCGTACGTGTAGTCGACCCAGCGCTCGACCGCTCCGCCCACCACGTCTTCCGAGGCGCAGAGATTGCCGTCCGCGTCGTAGGTCGCGAGCCGATCGGCGTTGGACTGGGAGAAGGACTCGCCGGTCCGCCGACCGGCTTGGTCGTACGTATAGGCCGTCGTCGCAGTTGCGGCGCCGTCGAAGGGCGCGTGGACTTCGAGGACGCGGCCGTTGGCGTCCATCAGGTAGGAGATCTTCTCCCAGCCGCCGCCATACACCGGCGTCAGATACTCCGCCTCCAGCCGGCCACGCGCATCGTAGGCTGCGCGCTCCACGTTGAGGGCGGGGTCCATGACCGCCACCGG
>JBCCFA010000420.1:0-4052 GCA_039029975.1 Pseudomonadota bacterium | reverse complement strand
TATCTTAAGAAAAAAAATATATTCCGGTAGGAGGAATAACTTATGAACTTGAGCGAAACATTAAGCCGCTGCAAAACGACCTTAGCGTCGGCAACGCTAGCGCTTACAATGGTCTCTGGCAGTGCTCAGGCGTTAACTGACGGGGATCTCGTCTTCATTGCGTTTGATGCGGAACGTAATGGAAACCCAGCGTCGATAGCTATCGACCTTAATTTGAATGCGCTAGCAAACGTCGGCGACTTCAGTGCGGCCAGCATCATGAGCACTGAACTTCAAGCTTGGTTGAACGATGCGAACGCCGGACCGATTAGCTGGGGGGTATTCGCAGTAGGCGATGATTTGAGTCCGATGATTGAAGACATCAGATACTTTTCGACCGTAAATCCGGCAGCCGCGCCGCCACCGACCCAATCACAAGGCAATGTGTTCGGAGCATTTGGCGTAATGGACAATCTCGTGACCAGATTCGCTAACGCAGATGGTGACGACGATGGAATTGTTGAAGGCATAGCCGGGACAAATGAATTTTTAGCTGATCAATTTCTACCGAATTTTGGAAATCAGCTGACGGTAATGTCTACTGGCGGCACTGATGAGACCCTGACGATGTTTGCTATCGGTCTTGATCCGATAACCGCAGAGGGGATTGACCCGGAAGCTGTTGGTTTTTGGTCCTTAGACGCAACCACTGGTGGAATTGATTTTGCAGTTGTACCCGTTCCGGCAGCAGTTTGGATGTTCGGTTCCGCGCTACTGGGTCTATTGGGCGCCCGTCGTCGTAACGCGGCATAAACAGTTTTTTTGATTACAGGCAGAGGCCGTCGGTCGGGGGACCAAGCGTTTTAATCGAAACGGCTCGGCAGCATATATAACTATCGTTGGAGAAATAGGAATGAAATCGATAGCTAAACTCACGGTAGGCGCGCTTTTTGCCGGCGCCATGTCTACCGCGTCAGCCTTCATCCCGACCGGTGACGAGAATGCCGATATCGTGATACGACATAGCGGCGCGACCGCATCATCTCAATCGCTTATTCGCTCAGTGATTCAGGTGTGCGATCCGGCCGGCAACAATGACGCCTTTGTATCCGAATTAGAGGGTGGCGGTGATGTCACTGACTTTTTCGACACCACCAACCGTCATGGCGGCGATTACTTTGTGATTGCCTGTGAAGTGGCGGCGGGCGGTACCGCAGCTGTCCCCCTAGCCTTACAAGGTTCAGGTAGCGCCCCGGGCGGTTTGTTTACCATGATCTACTACAAGCGCGACCCGGGTGGTTCCGCAATGGGTGTTCAGCCACTCGCGAATAACTCTGATGTGGGTTATATGTCAGTCGTGACTGATTGCGGCACCCCAGCTGGGACGGACGACTGGCACGATTGTGCCAATTCGCCAACAACGTCTTATGTTGGGCCATCGCATGTTGGCACTTCCGATGTTGAGCCGGTAATTTTTACGGCGCTCGAAAACAACACCGGCGCGGGCATCGATTGGAACAACGACGGCCTTAGCAATAACGTGATTCCTACCGATGCTCAAATTGCTAACCTCACTACACAGGTCACCGCTTATTTGACCTTTGGTGTACCGGCTAACTACCGTTTGTACACCGCGCTTCAGTACGCGCAGTTTGCTACCGGCCATCCGAACTTTGATGACTGTAACCCAGGTGGCGCAAACTACGGCAGTTTGGCAGTGGACGCAGACAACGCAGCGTCTGAAGAATGTATGCCGAACTTAAGTACGCAACAAATCAACTCGCTGTTCGTGCGTAACCGGACGGTTAATCTGCTAACTGAACTGTTCGCGCCAACGACATTTGGTGGCGCAACTTTGCAATCAGTTTGGGACTTTATTCCCGCGACTGGCGCACCATACGCACAAGACACTTACACAGGCTCGCTGTCTCCACTTCAGCAACCTCAAGAAGCGGTGATCGTATGCCGTCGTACTGAAGGTTCTGGTACTGGTGCACAGCACATGTTGTTTTATCACAACTATCCCTGCGACCGGGATTCCGCCGATTTGAACATCGACGTGAACTTGCCTGCGACAGAATCGCCGAGCCCCGTGATTTTTAACGGGATTCGCGAAGGAACCGGGTCCAGCCGCGTTTCAGATTGCCTATTGGCCTTCGACGACGGTTCCAACCCGGGGTCTAATAATCCGAACCCAGCAGGTTATCAGATGGCCGCTATTGGTCTGCAAAGTGCGACTCGCAGTGAAGATGACGATCACAACTGGCGTTACATCAAAATCGATGGTCATTCGCCAAGCTTGTCCAACGTGCACGCAGGTAAGTACGAGCAAGTGTTTGCGCAGACTTGGCAAACCGCTTCGATTACCAACGGCAATGAGCTGCTAGTTGTGAATGCACTTATCACCGCTAGTTCTACCCCATCTTTCGCTGATTCGCTAAATAACGATCAAACATTCGGTCGCTTAGGCTGGTTGGCGAATGCAGGCAGTGGTAATTGCGGTGCGGCTTGTACTTCGGACGAAACCTTGAACCCGTCTCTACCGGTTTATCCGTTCGTACGGGAATCTAATATTGGTTCGCCGAACTCGTGTTCCATCCCACGTGCAGCAAGCTTCCCGGCCGGTGCGGGTATCGGTGTGGGTGACTAGCTAGTCACTTACCCGAAAAACTCGTAGTAGAAACAAAGGCGGCCCCAATCGGGGCCGCTTTTTTTTGTCTCCCGCATAGCCGGGAAAATCCGCAAAAACCTCACTCCATCTGCTTAAATTTCGGAGATCTCAGTGCTTTTCACGGGACTGTAACAAAGTCGTAATAAATTGCTGACGATACACCTGTATAAACTTTCCTAACGATTTCTTTCATTGTGGTGAAGAGGCGATGTGCAACGTGACTCTTCACTGTTGATCCAAGCAAATTTGGAAGAGGGCAGCTGAGCGTGCTGATTTCTTTAAGTAAGAACCTATTTCAGAGTGCTGGTAGCTTAATAGTCAATTGAAAATTCGGACAATCATCCATAACAAAGTCTATACGGCACTACTGGCTGCAGCGTTGGCATTGCTAGTTATGGCGCCCGTTTATGCCGAATTGCCTGTTCCCTGTGGCGCGTGCGCGGGCGGCGTGTGGGTGAGCAACGGCAGCGCATCTTTAAACAGCATTAATAACGGCATTCAAGTTCAGCAACAGACGCCACAGGCAATACTCAACTGGGAGAGCTTTAACGTCGGCGCGGGTAAGCGGGTCGATTTCAAGCAGCCTTCTAGCACTGCTGTTGCGCTCAACAGAATTTTCCAGGGCGATCCCAGTCGAATTTTCGGGTCTGTTACCGCCAATGGACAGGTCTACCTAATTAACCAAAACGGAATTGTGTTCGGTGAAGGCGCACGGGTGAATACCCAATCGTTGATAGCCTCTACTTTAGATGTTCCGGACGACGTGTTTTCTGATATTGGGTTGATCAATGCCGTTAACCAAAACCGTGCCGCGCTCGAAGGTGCGGGCACTAACGAACGAATTGAAGTTGCTAAAGGCGCCGAAATTAGGGTCGCCGCCGATGGTCGTGCGATCTTGGCTGCGCCTGAAGTCATAAACGAAGGCACCATCGTTGCCAACGAAGGGCAAGCTATTTTGGTCGGTGCGACAGATAAAGTGTATCTAGAAGCCTCCGATAACGCCGACTTGCGTGGCTTACTCGTGGAAGTTGAAACAGGTGGCTCGGTCACTAATCTTGGTGAGGTAATTGCCGACGGTGGTAACGCCACCTTGCTTGGTTTTGCCGTAAACCAAAACGGACGGGTAAGAGCAAACTCGACAGTTTCTAAAAACGGCACAATCAGACTCCTAGCACGTGACGATGCCGTCACCGAAGCTGGCGTGACCGCGAGTGTCCGAACTGCGGTAGCGCGACGCTCCGGCCAACTTACCATCGGCGCAGGTAGTGAGACCCTGATTGCGGCAGATACTTCTGACGGCGCAACCGCTTCAGACGCTCAATCCTTAGTCGCGACGAAAAATGAAAATCTTGCGGACGATATATTGATCGAATCGGGAGCACGGGTTGTTGCTGAAGTGGGT
>JBCCFA010000419.1:0-4068 GCA_039029975.1 Pseudomonadota bacterium | reverse complement strand
GTGGGGCTAAGCAGCTTACCTGCATCTCAAATAATGCGGGGGTCGGCGACTTTGGATTAGGATTGCTGCTGCAAACCCGGCAAATAAAAAAAATGATCTCATCCTATGTCGGTGAAAATGAGATTTTCGAGCAACAGATGTTGAGCGGCGAGCTAGAGGTGGATTTGATCCCACAAGGCAGCCTCGCCGAGCGTTGTCGCGCAGGCGGGGCTGGCATTCCTGCGTTCTTTACCCCCGCTGGTTACGGCACCGAAGTGGCTGAGGGAAAAGAAGTGAGGGAATTCGATGGCAAACCGCACATTCTCGAGAGTGCGTTGAAGGCCGATTTTTCTTTCGTGAAAGCGTGGAAAGGCGACCATTTTGGTAACCTCATCTATAAAGGGTCGGCGCGAAATTTCAATCCCGTCATGGCAATGGCGGGTACTATCACGGTCGCAGAAGTAGAGCATCTGGCAGAGCCTGGCGAACTAGATCCGAACGAAATCCATACGCCTGGCATTTTTGTGCAGCGTATCTTCCAAGGTGAGCGTTATGAAAAACCGATCGAGCAGCGCACCGTACGGCCGCGTTCTTAGTCGAAAGGAGAAGAGCTGAATGGCATTAGATAAGCACGGTATAGCCAAACGAATCGCGCAAGAGCTGCGCGATGGTTACTACGTTAATCTTGGTATCGGTATTCCAACGCTCGTGGCGAATTACGTACCGGCGGGTATGAGCGTTGAATTCCAATCTGAAAACGGCATCTTAGGGATGGGGCCATTTCCGTACGAAGGCGATGAAGATCCCGATATGATCAACGCGGGTAAGCAGACCGTCACCTTACTGCCCGGGGCATCTTTGTTCGATTCTGCCACGAGTTTTGCCATGATTCGCGGGCAGCATGTGCAGCTCACGGTGCTCGGTGGTATGGAGGTTAGCGAGCGAGGCGATATCGCGAATTGGAAAATTCCGGGCGCCATGGTTAAAGGGATGGGTGGCGCAATGGATTTGGTAGCGTCGGCAGAAAACATCATTGTCGCGATGATGCATACGAATAAGCAAGGGGAATCTAAGTTGTTGCCTGAATGCACCTTACCTCTAACAGGGGTGGGATGTGTCAGCAGAGTGGTGTCGAATTTGGCCGTGCTGGACATCACTGGTGAAGGATTCAAATTGGTTGAGCGCGCGCCTGGTGTCTCCGTTGAGGACGTCGTTCAAGCAACTGCCGGTAAGTTATTGGTTGAGGGCGACATTCCGGAAATGGCGATTTGACCGAGCGGTCGTTTTAAACGCCGTTCGAATGCTTTTGGGGCTTGTCGCTCGGCCCTGTTTTTGGGCCTTGGTACCTGGTATAATCCCCACTTAATCAGCACGTTAGCGCAAAGCAAGCCCGTCTGGCTCAAGCCGGCCAAGCCGCAGCCAAACGGCGCCGTCTGATTCACCTCGACCTGGCGAAACCGCGTTCGGTATTCAGTCTGACGCACCTTATGTAGTGCCTGAATTTGACCGAAGATCGTCGGAGC
Source organism: Pseudomonadota bacterium (assembly GCA_039029975.1). Lineage (GTDB taxonomy): Bacteria > Pseudomonadota > Gammaproteobacteria > JBCCFA01. Next base: position 2,566 of record JBCCFA010000419.1, on the reverse strand, counting down.
GGCCTGGTGGCGACGGTTTTTCAATTGAATTGGAGAATGAAATGAAGATATTGGTGGCTGTAAAGCGGGCCATAGATTACAACGTGAAGGCAAGGCCGAAATCGGACGGTAGTGGCGTCGATCTGGCCAACGTCAAAATGTCTATGAATCCGTTTGACGAAATAGCGGTCGAGGAAGCTTTGAGAATTCAGGAAGCGGGCAAGGCCGAAGAAGTTGTTGCGGTGTCGATTGGACCAAGCCAATGTCAAGAAACATTGCGAACCGCCATGGCGATGGGCGCCGACCGCGGCATATTGGTGGAAAGCGACGAAGAGATACAGCCTCTAGCGGTTGCCAAGATTCTCAAAGCAGTGGTGGAAAAAGAATCTCCGGATCTGGTTATTCTCGGCAAACAGGCAATTGATGATGATTCAAATCAAACCGGTCAAATGCTGTCTGCATTGCTAGGATGGTCACAGGGAACGTTCCTCTGCGAGCTTGAACTCGATGGGGATGGCCTATCAATTAAACGCGAAATAGACGGTGGCACCCAGGCGTTAAAACTGAGCATGCCGGCAGTCGTCACAACCGATCTGCGATTAAATGAACCGCGCTACGTCAAATTACCGAACATCATGAAGGCCAAGAAAAAGCCTTTAGACACCATGACCCCAGCGGACTTATCGGTCGACGTTACGCCTCGGTTAACATTGTTGAAGGCCGAAGATCCTCCGGTGCGAGACGGCGGTGTAAAAGTCGCTGATGTGGATGAACTTGTAGATAAATTACGCAACGAAGCGAAGGTGATTTAGTGCCATGGCAACGTTAATTATTGCAGAACACGACAACGCAAACCTCAATCCCGCAACGCTTAACGCGGTTGCGGCAGGGACTAAGCTAGACGATTCGGTAGACGTTTTAGTTGCCGGCGCGGGCTGCTCGGCTGTTGCAGACGCCGCGGCGAAGGTGACTGGGGTAGGCAAGGTATTACTCGCCGACGATGCATCTTTAGCAAATAGTTTGGCTGAGAATGTAGCACCAGTGATTGTTGAAATAGCTGGGAATTATTCGCACGTTTTGTTTGCCGCAACAACGACCGGCAAAAATGTTGCCCCGCGTGTAGCGGCCCTACTGGACGTGGCGCAAATTTCCGACATCCTTTCCGTCGAGAGCGCAGATACCTTTACCCGGCCGATTTACGCCGGCAACATCATCGCGACGGTGCAAAGCAGCGATGCGACCAAAGTCATTACGGTAAGGACCACCGCGTTTGATCCGGTTAATGCCGATGGTGGTAGCGCATCAGTTGAAGCGGTGGGAGCGGGCGCTGACAGCGGTCTATCGTCATTCGTGGGAGAAGATTTAACGAAATCCGACCGACCGGAATTAGCAGCTGCAGATATTGTCGTCTCGGGTGGTCGGGGTGTTGGTAGCGCGGAGAATTTTGCGATTATTGAGGAGCTAGCCGATAAGTTGGGTGCCGCTGTGGGCGCATCTCGGGCAGCGGTCGATGCGGGATACATGCCGAATGACTATCAGGTCGGTCAAACCGGTAAGGTGGTTGCACCACAACTCTATGTTGCAATCGGCATATCAGGGGCTATCCAACACTTGGCCGGCATGAAAGATAGTAAAGTCATCGTTGCGATTAACAAAGATGAAGAGGCACCGATATTCGGTGTGGCAGATTACGGCCTGGTTGGTGACTTGTTCAAGGAAGTGCCCAACATGGTGAGTGCGCTAGACAAATAAAGTGTCCTGCGCCGCGGTCGCGATATAAGACGCAAACTGACACGCAAAGTAACACTCAGCAAAACCTAAGGCACCATTGAATCGGGTTAAGTCCGGGAGAAAATCGCGTGGAAAGAGAATCGATGGAATTCGATGTGGTCATTGTTGGTGGTGGCCCATCCGGCTTGGCTACAGCCATCAAACTTCGTCAACTTGCCCTTGAGAATGACTCCGAACTCACCGTCTGCGTACTTGAGAAGGGCTCAGAAATTGGCGCTCACATTCTTTCCGGGGCAGTTATCGAACCGCGTTCACTCAACGAGTTGCTACCGGATTGGCAAGAGCTGGGTGCACCGCTGGCAACGCCCGTCGTCAAAGATCAGTTCGCCTTTCTAACTAAGAGCAAAGCGATTCCACTACCCACACCACCGCAGCAACACAACGAAGGAAATTACATTGCTAGTCTTGGCAATTTTTGTCGTTGGTTAGCGGAGCAAGCCGAGGCCCTGGAGGTGGAAATTTATCCGGGCTTTGCGGCCGCCGAGGTGCTCTATCATGAAGATGGCAGCGTTAAAGGCGTAGCAACCGGCGATATGGGGCGCGCGAAGGACGGCTCCGAAGGCCCTAATTTTGAAGTGGGGATGGAGCTCCATGCGAAACAAACGATATTTGGCGAGGGTTGTCGTGGCTCGCTGACCAAAGATCTGTTTGAGAAATTCAGTTTGCGCGATGATGTTGATCCTCAAGTTTACGGCATCGGCATTAAAGAACTTTGGCGGATCCAACCAGAAAAGCACCAACCAGGATTAGTGTCTCACACCGTTGGTTGGCCAATGGATCAAAAAACTTACGGCGG
>JBCCFA010000418.1:0-4080 GCA_039029975.1 Pseudomonadota bacterium | reverse complement strand
AAGCGAGATGCGTTAAACACGATATCTCCCGACAAGCCCGCACTGGGGTCAATTGGGAAATAGGCAAAAGCATTGGCGTTATCAATTGATGGCACTTGTCCAATACGAATATTCGCAAGATCATTGGCGGGATAGCTGCCCGTATTCGGCGCGGGCCCACTGTCGGAAATCTCTACAAAGTCGATCGGGAGATGAAGGGCATAATCTTGAAAAGCAGCTTCAACCATTCCGCGTATTTCTGCAGGCGTATAGGCCTCACCCGTATCACTATTAATTATGCTGCCGTCGAGTAGATTGATGTAGCTATAGGTCAGCGTGATTTGAGTACCTGCGCCTTGTGGCTGAGGCCAAGCTGCAAACATTGGAAAATAACCGTTGGCATTGGCGACGGCGTTCGCGAAAGGACGAATTGCGATACCGAAGGCAAGCAGTAACTTCAAATGGCCTATGACAGTTGCCTTAAGCACGATCTTTTAGTTTGGCTTTTCGTCCTGTCATCGCGACCGGAAAGAGTCCCAGCATCATCAATATCCACGCGGCCGGCAAAGGGACCGGTTGAATCTCCCAACCAATATCGGTGAGCCCTGCCAGATCAAGTTCGGTAAATAGTTGACGTTCTCCAAATGGCGTGGATGGATCGAGCAGCGTATCCTGCAGCACACCATTCACCGTGCTCAGCGTTCCGGAAGCCCAGTGCGCATTAAAATTATCCAAAGGAACTGGTCCGCCGTAGCTCGCGACGCTGCTCGTGCCGAGAAAAAAACCATTCTCAATTTGCGAAAACCAAGAATCTGCCTCACCGAAGCCTAAGATATGTGCAATCTCATGAATGGCGGTGGTGAGGAAATCGGGTTGATTAGCTCCCGGCATTTGCGGGTCAATACCGAAGTGCCAATTCTGATTCGCGTTAAACCAAATTGTGCCACCCCAGGGTGCGAAATCTACTGCGTCGTTGCCAACGGTGACGCCTTGTCCGCGATTGATGACGGTGTCAGCAAATTCCGTTGAGCCTGAAGTCATTAATCCGGCGCCATTTGTGGCTAAACCAAGCACGCCGGGTGCGCTTGGCGACCCGCCCACGTAAACTTTAATCGTGTTCGGCGCGATAACTTGATCGATTAAGGTGATATTTGCACCACCGAAACTGGGGTGCCCAATCCGTACGGACCACGAATCGCCCGGGTCCGAGGCATTGATTCCGGTTAGCTGGTCGCTAAAACCGGTGAAAAAACTCGCCGCATGAGAGAGCGCTTCGCGCCGTTCGACAATTGGCGCACCGGAAATTTCGTCCGTGAAAAATCCGCGCGTATCGTAGGTGTAGTCGAATTCAACTACTAATGCTTCACAGTTCGATATCAAAACTGTGGCGGCAATTGCGGCTGTAACTACCTTCCAAATCATTACTCTGTCCTAGCGTCGCCACACCGATTGAGCGGTTTAGCGCCGGGCTATAATATTTTTGGTTATAACTGCTTCAAACGCGTCGAGCGCACTTGCGGCGAGTCAGCATCGCTAAAGCCGGGGCCAGCATCCAAATTGCGGCTGGGACGGGGACGGCGCTTACGGTAAGGAAAGAGGATCCCGGCGCTTCGCTATTGTTCAAAAACCCATGTAAAAAGTCGGTGCCAGAATTGTCGTTTTTTCCTGTTAAGGCGATGGCGAATATCGTATTGGTACCATCGATCCAATCGTTGACGATCGAAGACACATCAAAAGTGACCGTGCCGAAGCCTGATATGGTTGTTAGCGCAATGGGATCTGCATCAATGATGTTGTTATCAAGGAAATCCGTCCACACGATAGTGCCGCCGGGATTGGTGTCATCAATAATTGATGCTAAGGGATCGGCATTAACAGCGTGAGCGGATACTACAAAAGGCGATCCTGCCGAGGCGTCGAAGCCGAAGCCCCCAGCGGTACTTTCCACCGTCAAAACGGCGTTTACCGGCCCAGCGATCCCGTTCAGATCAGTCGGATCGATCGTCAGATAGATGGTTTCGGCGCCCGCCACGCCAAACGCACCAGTATTCGATACACGAAAGACCGGCCGTGCGTCTCCGGCATATCCACGGACACGATTGCTGCCCATAAAGAAGCCCGATGTCATTACGTCTTCATCGATTGGTATGACCATCGTGGCGCTTACTGCCGGGACGCAAGCGAATAAGGCGAGGGCCATGAGGGCGTTGATTTTTATAATTTTTGGTTTCACTGAAATTACTCCTGACAAGTATCAATAAATGCAAATGATAATGATTATCATTTATTTTTACAAGAGTTAGACCTGCCCCTGCCTAGTCGACTAAAAAGCTAAAGTGGTCGCTTAGCTGTGCTTAGATTCTTCGTGGGAACGGATATTTTTGAGGGTAGAATGTAAAAAGACGGAACCCGCCGGCGTAGAAAAAAACCTGAGGGGGATTTTTTAGCCGACGGATTCCGGGTGAGAAGCTTGTTGGGCGTTTCGGTTGATTAGAAGGTTTTAGTAATTCATTTAGCGGTCGTTCTAATATTTGCTCAAAGGCTCCATATGCGGTTGGCACGTTAAAAGACGGAATCCGCCGGCGTACTAAAAAAACCTGAGGGGGATTTTTTAGCCGGCGGATTCCGGGTGAGGACGTTGCAGTGTTTCTTGTTTGATTACGAGACGCTTAGCCCTTAATGGACCTTTGGCCCGCTGCCCTTAAACCATTACTGCCTTAACCTCCAAAAATTCCTCGAAACCATACTGACCCCATTCGCGACCGTTACCCGATTGACCATAACCGCCAAATGGCGCGGCAAAATCGAAACCAGCACCGTTAACGTGAACATTACCGCTGCGAATTTGTCGTGCTACATCCATGGCGCGATTTTCATCGCCAGAAGACACGTAGCCTGATAGGCCATAAGGCGTGTCGTTAGCGATTTGCACCGCGTCGGAATCGTCGGCGTAACCGATCATGGACAGAACAGGTCCGAAGATCTCTTCGCGTGCGATTGTCATATCATTGGTGACGTTCGAAAAGACGGTTGGTTTGACGTAGTAGCCTTTGTCGATACCGTCTGGTCGCCCCGGACCACCAATTTCGAGTTTTGCTCCTTCGTCGATACCTTTCTGAATGAGTCCCTGAATTTTTTCAAACTGGGTTTGTGAAACAACCGGACCAATGGTGGTGTCTTCCATTGTAGGGTCGCCAACGTTGATTTTTTCAGCTGCTGCTTTCGCAATTGCTGCCGCTTCATCCATGCGTGAACTCGGGACTAACATCCTGGTGGGCGCATTGCAGGATTGACCTGTATTCACACACATACCCGTGAAGTCGCGAGAAATGGTTTCTTCAAAGTTGGCGTCGTCAAGAATGATATTGGCTGATTTGCCGCCGAGTTCCAGCGCCACCTTTTTCACGGTGTTGGCGGCGCGTTGCGAGACATCTACGCCGGCGCGAGTAGATCCAGTGAAAGACATCATGTCGATGTCTGGGTGTGAGGACATTGCTGCGCCCACGCTCGGCCCGTCACCGTTAACTAGATTGAATACCCCAGCAGGAACACCGGCTTCGTGCATAATTTCAGCGAAAATGATTGCATTGTACGGCGCGATTTCGGTGGGCTTGAGAATCATCGTACAACCAGCGGCTAAGGCCGGCGCTACTTTGCACGCAATTTGATTTATTGGCCAATTCCAAGGCGTAATCAGGCCGCAAACCCCAGCCGCTTCGTGATGAATGCGGTGTTTGCCGCGGTCTTGCTCGAACTCAAAATCCTTTAATACTTCTATTGTTTGCATGAAATGGGGGACGGCCATACCGGCTTGCACATTTTTCGCAAAATTAAGCGGTGCGCCCATCTCCTCGCTGATAGCCTCACCTATTTCAGGCATGCGGGTTTTGTAAATCTCTAAGATTTTCTCAAGCAATGCTAGGCGCTCTTGCTTTGATGTTTTCGAGTAACTTGGAAACGCGGCAACGGCTGCCTCTACTGCACGATCCACGTCAAGCGCATTGCCCATTGCCAAATGAGTACTTCAAGTAAATACTAGTAGGAACTGCATGTCGTATCACAGCAACAGCAAGAGCTTAGTAGACAGCACTTTTCACGTTT
>JBCCFA010000417.1:0-4120 GCA_039029975.1 Pseudomonadota bacterium | reverse complement strand
GAGTACATCATGCGCGATGTCGAATGGGGTTGGTTACTGCGCTATATGCATTCAACCGGGGCCTCAGCATTCTTTATCGTGGTTTATCTCCACATGTTCCGCGGCTTGATGTACGGCTCCTATAAAAAACCCCGTGAGCTGATTTGGATTTTCGGCATGCTGATTTATTTGTGCCTGATGGCCGAAGCGTTCATGGGCTACCTGCTGCCTTGGGGGCAAATGTCCTACTGGGGTGCGCAAGTGATTATCAATCTGTTTGGTTGGTTCCCGTTCGGAATTGGTGATGCGTTGACCTTGTGGTTGCGCGGCGATTACATCGTTTCCGATGCGACCTTGAATCGATTTTTCGCGCTCCACGTGATCGCTATGCCGCTGGTGCTGCTAGGCTTGGTAGTCGCGCATATTATTGCCCTGCACGAAGTAGGTTCGAACAACCCCGACGGCGTCGAAATCAAAGCCAACAAAGGTGATGACGGTGTGCCGGTCGATGGCATTCCCTTTCACCCGTATTACTCGGTGAAAGATATGGTCGGTGTAGCGGGTTTCCTTATCGTGTTTTTTGCGGTGGTGTTCTTCGCTCCGGAAATGGGTGGCTATTTCCTTGAGCATGCCAATTTCGTCCCGGCTGATCCGCTCAAAACGCCTGAGCACATCGCCCCGGTTTGGTACTTCACGCCGTTCTATGCAATGTTGCGCGCAACCCCGCCGATCCTTGAGTCCGCATTGCCCGGGGTACTCGTGATGTTTGCCGCGATCATCGTCTTGTTCTTCCTGCCGTGGATCGATCGCAACAACGTAAGGTCAATTCGCTATCGCTCAACCGCCTATAGGGTGATCCTGACTTTGTTCGTGATTTCGTTCCTGTGGCTGGGATGGCTAGGATTGAAACCGCCTACTGAGTTGCGCACAGTCTTGGCGCAAATTTGGACGATCGTGTATTTCTTGTTCTTCGTCGCGCTGTATTTCATCAGCAAGAGCGAAAATACCAAACCCGTTCCTGAGAGGGTGACGCACTGATGAAAACGATACTCAAATCATGCTCCTTGGCGCTCGCGCTGGCACTCGCTCCGCTACATGCTATGGCGGCGGGTTCAGGGTTTCCTCTCGACTCAGTTTCGACCGATCACAGCAATCTGCCTTCACTGCAGCGCGGTGCAAAAACGTTTGTGAACTATTGCATGGGCTGTCACAGCGCCGCTTACCATCGCTATAGCCGTATGGCAGCGGATCTGGGAATGAGCGACGAACAGGTGCGGGAAAATCTTATTTTTACCACCGATAAGAACGGTGAGCCGACCAAGGTGGGGTCGTTAATGACCAATACCATGGATGCCGATTACGCGCGTCGTGTATTCGGCGTGGTGCCGCCAAACCTGTCTCTGATCTCGCGCTCGCGCGGTGCCGATTGGCTCTATACGTATATGCGGACCTTTTACCAAGAACCCGGACGTACGGGTATTGGTGCCAACAATTTGGTTTTCGAAAATGTTGGCATGCCGCATGTACTCTGGGAACTGCAAGGTTGGCAAGAACCGGTCTATGAAGTGGTGACCGAAAACGGCACCGAAGTGAAGCAATTCGTGGAATTCAAGCAGGTTACCGAGGGGACTTTGTCGGCCGAGGAGTACGATATGCTGATTCGAGACCTGGTTAATTTTCTTGATTATCTCGGTGATCCTATTAAACGTGAGCGGCACAGGATTGGATTCTGGGTAATGCTTTTCCTTGGCCTATTCTTCGCGTTTGCGTACATGCTGAAGCGTGAGTATTGGCGAGACGTGCACTAGGAAGCTGCTGATTAGGGAGTCTTGAGAGAATTCGATGACATCTAACCGGTTAGCAGCGCTAGCCGGTTATTTGCCTCTCATGCGACAACCCCGTCTGCGTTATAATCCCCGAAAATCTGAGATAGGCAGCTGAGTTGAACGCGCCGGAATCCAAATCTGGAGACATGACAGTGACATCAATCGCCAACCGACGGTCGGTAATGACTCTTTTTTCTAACCCTGCCTGCCCGTTTAGTCATCGGGTGAGGGTGGTGTTGTGCGAAAAAGATATCAGTGTCGAAATTGAGAGTGTCGATCCGGATAATCTTCCTGAAGATTTACTCTTTCTAAATCCCTACAGCTCGGTTCCAACACTTCTCGACCGCGACTTGGTGTTGTACGACTCGCGGGTAATTTCAGAATACTTGGATGAGCGCTTTCCGCATCCTCCATTGATGCCGGTGGACCCCGTCTCGCGTGCGCGTTCGCGACTGGCGTTGTACAGGGTCGAGAACGATTGGTACAGCTTGTTACCTGCTCTTGAAGGTGGCGACAAGCGTAAAAAGGAGCGAGCGCGGACGCGCTTGCAAGAAAGTTTGGTTGCTTCTGCTGAGGTGTTTGCCGCCAAACCGTTCTTTCTCAGCGACGAGTTTACGCTGGTGGACGCGACTATAGCCCCGGTATTGTGGCGCCTTGAAGAGTATGAAGTTGAGTTGCCGAAAGAAGCGGCGGCGGTGAAGAAATATGCCGACAGCATTTTCGCTCGCGACGGTTTTCAACTCAGCCTAACCGAAGAAGAGCGGGAAATGCGCTAGACCGGCATCGTCGGTGCTCCGCTGCCCAGCTCGATTTCCATGACATCCAGCCGTCCCTATTTGATTCGCGCGATTTACGAGTGGATAGTCGACAACACTAAAACACCTTATCTATTAGTCGATGCAGCATTTAGTGGCGTGGTCGTACCCGACGACTATATTGAGAACGACAGGATAATTCTCAACATCAGTCCCGCTGCGGCACACAACATCACCATGACCGATGACGACGTTAGCTTTAGCGCGCGGTTTAACGGGCAGGCCATGAATGTGTTTATACCAGTGATGGCCGTGATGGCTATTTACGCCAAGGAAAACGGGCAGGGAATGATGTTCGCGGAAGATGACAACGGCAATTCACCCAGCGATCCCGAGGGCGGCAAGCAACAACCCAAACGTCCTGAACTAAAAGTCGTAAAGTAGACGCTCAGTCACCACTGCTAAACAGTGTGCGATCGATCAAATCGCACAGCGCGTGAATCACTACCAAGTGAGATTCCTGAATACGCGCGGTAATCGTCGACGGCACGCGCAGTTCGACATCTAATTCTCCCAAGTTTCCGGCTAGACGACCGCCGTCTCGTCCCGTTAGCGCGATGCAACGCAGCGATCGATCGTGCGCTGCACTGACCGCTTCAATCACGTTTTCAGAGTTTCCACTGGTGGTGATAGCGAGTAAAACGTCGCCTGCCTGACCGAGGGCGCGGATCTGACGTGCAAATACTTGCGAGTAATCGCTGTCATTGGCAATCGAAGTCAGTGTCGGAGTGTCTGTGTTTAAAGAAATCGCCGGAAGCGCAGGCCGTTCCATCTCGAACCGATTGATCATCTCTGAGGAAAAATGGCAGGCATCGCCCGCCGATCCACCATTGCCGCAGCTGAGGATTTTGTTTCCGTTGACCAGCGCTTCGCACATAACTTCTGCCGCCAAAGCGACGCGCTCGGGAAGGTCAGCCAGTAACTGCTGTTTAACTTCTATGCTTTGTTCGAAGTGCCAACGCGCACGATCACTCGATTCCATATCACTCATCGTCAATTGTTGAAAGATTCTCGGCTTGCTACAAAGCCTACCCCCAAGGGGCTATCAAGACCACGCCAATACGAAGCTATTGCACGGTGAGCCATCGCGCTAGAGGGCAGTGCACTCAAACGCGTTGCGAATCCAATCTTCAACTCGTGCCGTTCCGTTGTTATCGCTGACGGCTACCACATCGAATCGAGCGTCTGGCTGGGGGCCGCTTTGCCCCGCCATGTAAATCGCCGCCGCGCGGCACAATTTTCTTTGTTTGTGCGTGTCAACGCTCGCTCGCGCGTCAACGCGGCTGCCACTTCTTCGAAAACGCACTTCGATAAAGACCAACGTATTGCCGTCTCGCATAATGAGGTCGATTTCCCCCCATCGACAGCGAAAGTTTTCCTCGACTAAGGAGAGCTTGTGCTTGAGTAAATAACATTTTGCGAGGTGTTCGCCGTGTCTACCGCGCGTCTGTCTATCCATCTACCAACGCGGTGTCGACAGTCGCAGGCTCAATAATGGGG
>JBCCFA010000416.1:0-4136 GCA_039029975.1 Pseudomonadota bacterium | reverse complement strand
GTCCGCTCTGCTACTTTGATTTTGAACTCGTGCAACATCGTCTTAACGCCATGCGTCGCGCCCTGCCCGTATTGGTAGTGCACGATGGCAGTTGCAACTAGTTTATTGTTCTGCGTCATCATGCCGCATAGGAACGACTCAACGAAAGCCACATCGGGTGGTTCGCCGTCAGTGTTTGCCGTGGGGTACGTGCCGCCGCCGCTTGAGCCCTGCGACAACGCTTGCGGATGTCTGCCCGGCCCCGGTTCGCGCACGCATGAGAAATACGCGCCCCAGTTTTTGAGCATTGTTTCGGCTTCGGCTTTGTCAATCATTAGCAAGCCCCCGTGGAATCTTGTAAGCGTTCGCGTCGAGGCAGTAACCCCTATCGATAACCCTTCCATAGTGGCGACGCGCGATATACACAGCGCCAACTTTTGCGCAATTTATGTGGCTTGGCCGCGTCGCCCTTTCCTCTGGGGTTGGCGAACACTTTGCAACAACAAGAGCAGTAAGGCCCGCAGCAAAAACCCCAAATACAATCCCACTGCTTGGCGCATTCACGCCGCAACCTCAACCGAATCGCCTAGCCCAAGATACTCAAAGCCGTATTTTTCCCGGCAAAACTTTTTAACCGTCGTCCCTTCGTATCGCCTGCAAAGGTAATCGAGAGAAACTTCCATAAGGTCATATCCCCCTTCTCTGACTTCATGCTTAACGATGATCCCGCGCCAATGCGGGTTGCCTTGCGGTCCCTTGTAGTCTTCGTTATGTAGGTACGCCGCGCCCGCGATAAGCGCACGCTGTCGTTGGCCGTTGGTCAGAAACCGCTGCGCAGTGTCAAGCGTTTGCACGTGCCCCATAGTGAAGCTATGCCCAATCGTTTTAAGGCGTGTGGCCGCCAGTCCGCCGTAAGGCTTGCCGGTCATTGGGTTGGCGAAATAATGGGAGTACGCCACGCCGTCGATGTGGACGACTTCGAGAAACGGGTAAACCCTCCAACCCCACGCTTCATAGTTCAAATCATCCTCGATTGAAAAAGCGCCCTCTAACTTGGCGTCGCCCTCAATCGCTCGGGTAACGCGGTCCTCGTGATTGCCAAGCGTCAAGTGCAGATCTGGCTTGTATTGCTTTTCTTTGCGGAATCGCCGCGTACTGTTGTAGGCGTCTAGCGGATGCATGAGTTTATTCATGGCGTCGCGAGCCGCGCGGAAATCGACAGCCACGCGCTTGCCCTCGCTTTTTTTCTTGCCCTTGTCCCAATGAGAGAGACTAGGCATATCAGCGAAGTCTCCCGCGTTAATAATCACGTCGGGCTTATAGTCAACAATGTAGCGCCCGATCCATTCAAGCTGGTCGGTCGGCTCGTCGTCCCTAACCTGCGAGTCAGGGATGAAAAGGTGGGTCGTCACTAGGCAGGCTCCCCTTGAACCACACGTCTACACTGCGCAGGGTCAAACTCTTCGTATGTGCTGGAGCCGGGGCAATGCCAAATAGTTGCATCACCTAAGAATTGGCATATCTGAAAATCTCCTGTGCACCAAAAAGGCTGGCCGCCCATATCAAGACCGTATGCGTTAGGCTGTACTGCTTCCGGCTTTTCCTCTGCTGGAACGACGCCAGTGGACGCGCAACCCGAAGCACCCAAGATAAGCAGCACAATCGCCGCGACAAACAAGCTATGTTGTTTCATGTGAAACCCCCTATAGTCCTAATACTTTGTGCGCTAAGGCCAGCTCTGGATTAACAAGAGAAGTCCAAACCCAAACATCACCAACGCTGGATAGGATATGGATTAAGCAGATACCACCAAATAAAACAAGGAACACAAAACTAGTACCCCTAGCGACCACTCTATTTTCTGAACAGTCAATAGCTTTTGCTTGAACCAATCCCCAACGAAAAGCCCAAGCCACAAGCACAAGCAGCAATAAAGCAATAAATGCCTGCAGCAGCTCTCCAATAGCGGAAACCCTAACCGCCTCTACCGCCGCCTCGATTACTTGCGGCGAATATTCACTGGCCAAATCCTCGAATTTTTCGAGCAAAGAAAGCGCCTTTTCTTCCAATTTATTGCTCATGTAAAACCCCCTATCTTCCAAACCACTTTACAAACTCGGCCATCGGCACTACTGCGTAACTCTCCCCGTACCGCTGGCCATTCTCATGCAACACCACCATTGGCAGTTGTGCACCCCGTTGACTTGCTTTGGCTTGACTCATTGCATCGTGCAGCCAATCCGGTAATTTCTTTCTATGTTTCACTTCCAGCGAAAGCCAGTCGTGCTCAATGTCTGACGCGCTACCTCGCGCCCTACCCGTTATAGGCACGCGCTCACCGCCAAGAATTTTTGCAATGGCGCGCTCTGCGGCTTTCCAGGTTTTATCGCCCACTAACAATCCTTCATTGACTGCAAAATGACCGTCAAGAGGAGGCCTGCGAATGAAGTTCCGATGATCGCGCCCCAGGATTGCGGCGGTATCCCCCACCCCCAAATCATCTGCAGATAACTGCAAGCAATAATCAAGCACCAGAGCAGAAGCACAAGGACTAGCTTTACAAATGCATTCATACGCCTTCCCCGTTTAGCTCTTTAACCACTAGCTCGGCATAGCCTGCAATATCGCGCCAGGAGTCGTCATAGTCTGGATCGCCGTTAAGGATTCGCCCGATTTTGTGCGCAATCATTTCTAGCGATTCTTTCTGGGAGTCTGACAAGGTGTGCCAGTTTGTCTCGATAATCGACCCATCGAGCGACTCCTTGCCCTGCATCATGCTTTTAAGCATTTGCGTAATGCTGCTATGCGTTGAAAATTTGCCGTAACGCGAGCCGCGCTCTTCTAGTGTTTTGTCTATATCACCCAATGTCCTGCCTCCACTGATCGTTCAACCACTTCCAAAAGCTCGGCTTCGGTGCCGTAGCGCTCTTTAAATTCTTTCTTCCTCCCATGAACACTAGGCAACGCTTCATTAGCCCCACCCATATGGTGCGCAGGACAAAGCGGAATTACTTCTATTTCATGGCCGCGCTTGCGTCCCGCTATATGGTGCAAGTGCACACCAGGGTTTGTGATGCCGTCCTTGAAACAGGCGACGCAACCAAGTTGCGCCACGGCGTCGTAGTGCCTTTTAATTCGCTGACTCATGAAGCGAATTTTCCAAAGTATTTTTTCTCTGCGTTGCGTCTAGCGTTTATCGCATCCTGCTTTTCGACAAACTGTCCCAAATGCTTCGTTTTACCTCGCACTTGAATGTTGGCGCGCCACGCCCCCGCAGTTGAGACCCAGTGAACCCCAGTGCACCCCGAGCTGTTATCTATCCGAACCTTGGAATTTATGGCGTTCGTTGATTTCGTTGCGGGACGAAGGTTGCACCACCTATTGTCGGAACGGTCGCGGTTCACGTGATCAATAACGTCTGGCACGTCGAAACCCATGTAGATAAAAGCCAATCGATGCGCACGGCAAAGCCGCCCGTTAACCCGGACTAATCGGTACCCTGATTGCGATGATGTGCAGCCAGCAGGCTTTTCCATATTTCTTTTTTGTGCGGGGCGAATCCAAAAGAAGTCACCAGTCTCGGGTATGTACCGCAATAGGCTTTTCAACGATTCTTGATCGATCACTTTTCTCCCACCTTCGGCACCATCACATCAAGCTCAATTGCTGTTGCTTGCAAAAATTCGATAAATTCATTCATCTTTTCTTTTCGCATCTTGCTTGTCCTTACGCCCAAAATGACCATGCTGGTGCCGGCGATATTTGGGCACATGCGGCACTCGCCCATAAAAGACGCGCTAAGCACATCCTTCCAGTCCTCTGGCGAGAGTTTTTTCTGCTCGCCATTAACAATCCAAGTTTTTTGCTGAGAAAAGCAGCTCAGAATTTTCCAAAGGAGCGCATTCTGCTGCAGGCTGCGTATTGACTCGGCCTTACCAACCGTTACGCAAATTCCGTTTCCAGCCTCGAAAGCATCTTTCGCAAAAATAAATCCACTCCTAAGCACGTCAATCGGCTTTTGATCGCCTTGCCGCGCATAGAACTTTTGTTTTTTGAAATCAGCCAAAGGAAACACTCTCACGCTGGAGTGATTGCCCCGCCTGAACAAGTTCGCGGAATCGGATAATTGAGTCCCACGAATAGCCGTATTTTTTCCG
>JBCCFA010000415.1:0-4141 GCA_039029975.1 Pseudomonadota bacterium | reverse complement strand
CCGGCGGTTCGTCTTCCATCCGAAATTCCTGGTTACAGTTGCGCGAAGCGGGTGCTATGGCTAAAACCATGTTGTTGGAAGCGGCGGCTAAAAAGTGGGAGGTAAAGCGCGAAGCCTTATCTATTCAGGATGGCATTGTTCGATTGAACGACTCGCGAACTGCTTCGTTTGGTGAGTTGGCCGAAGTTGCAGCAAGCATCAAACCTAATGAGCTAGTGCCGCTGAAGCGTAATGGGCAATTTAAGTTCATTGGAAAATCCGTACCGCGTGTCGATACGCTTGAAAAATCGACTGGGCAGGCGCGTTATACGATTGATGTCGATCTGCCCGACTTATTACATGCGGCTGTTATTCATCCGCCAATTTTCGGTCAAACACTTACGAGTTTTAACGCTGACGATGCTAAATCAATGGATGGCGTGATTGACGTTCTAGCCGTGCCAAGCGGCGTCGCTGTCATAGCGCGTTCTTATTGGCTTGCACTAAAAGCAAAAAAACGCGTCAAAATAAATTGGGCAGAGAGCGGTGGTGAGCGGCGCAGCAGCAATGAAATTTCTGCTGCATTGGCGCAAAAAATCGACGAACCCGGTGCGGTAGCAGCAGAACGCGGTGATGTGAAAACTGCTTTCGATCAAGCTGCAAAGATTGTCGAAGCCGATTATGAATTTCCTTATCTTGCTCACGCTTCGATGGAGCCGTTGAATGCGGTGGTTCAAGTCACGGCAAGCGGCTGCGAAATCTGGACCGGATCGCAAAGTCAGACTCGGGATCAAATTCGCGCCGCCGAAATACTTGGTATTTCCCCTCAGGCGGTGAAAATAAACACCTTAATCGCTGGCGGCAGTTTTGGTCGCCGAGCCGTGCCGGATAGCGATTACGTGGCCGAGGCCGTGCAAATCGCGCAAGCACTTGGTCGTCCGAACCCCATCAAAATGCAGTGGACACGAGAAGATGATATGCGCGGCGGTCGATATCGCCCGGTATCTTTGCATCGTCTAGCCGCTGGCTTGGATTCAAGTGGCAATCTTCTGGCTTGGCGGCATCGCATAATCGGGCAGTCGTTTCTGAAAAATTCAGCATTCGCGTCGATGATCAGAAACGGGGTTGATGGCACCTTGGTTGAAGGGGCACGAGGGTTGCCTTACGCCATTGAAAATTTCCATGTGGATACGCACTTGGTTGATGTTGGTGTACCCACGCTCTGGTGGCGTTCGGTGGGCCATACGCATAACGGTTTCGTGACGGAAGCATTCTTCGATGAAGTCGCCTTTGCTGGAGGCAAAGATCCGTTAGCGATGCGACTCGCTTTACTGAAAGATCACCCTCGCCACCTTGGCGTTTTGAAGTTAGTCGCGGAAAAAGCGGGTCCTGCACCAAGCGGTGAGGGGCGAGGAAGAGGTTACGCGGTACACGAATCGTTTCGCAGTTTTGTCGCCCAGGCAGTTGATGTTCACATCAACAACGACAACAGTTTTCAGGTGGAGAAGGTCACTGCCGCAGTCGACTGTGGCATTGCGATCAATCCAAATAACGTGGTGGCTCAAATTGAAGGCGGCATCGGTTATGGGCTGAGCGCCATGCTGCGAGAGGAAATAAGCTTAGCGAATGGAAAAGTTGAGCAAGGCAATTTTGATACTTACCAGCCGCTGCGCATCAATGAGATGCCAGCAATTGATGTGCATATTGTTGATTCAACTGCCGCGCCCACAGGTGTTGGCGAACCCGGCCTGCCACCGTTAGCGCCCGCAGTCGCTAATGCGATTCGCCAAATCACAGGGCAATCTGTTCGTCAACTGCCTTTCAGTAGACTCGACGCCTAGCGCTCTCGTCAAAGCCAATGGCTATCGCACCAATCCCTGCAGAATTTCATCACGAAGGGGTCGCCTTAAGGGGCTGGTTCGCGAGACCAAATAACGAAGCTGACACGCCCGTTATCATTTTGCAGCACGGGCTAAGCGGCATCGCCTCCCTGGACCTACCTGAGTACGCCGAGTATTTTGTGGCGGCGGGGTTTGCGTGCTTTGCCTACGACCACCGCAACTGGGGTAAGAGTGCGGGTGAACCGCGCGGCGAGTCGGATCCCTGGCAGCAAGTCGCCGATCTACGTGCCGCAATATCTTTCGTGCGCAACCAAGCCTGGGTCGATTCAAATCGGATCGGATTGTGGGGAACAAGCTATGGCGGTGGGCATGTGTTAACGGTGACAGCACTTGATAACCGCATACGCTGCGCGGTATCACAGGTGCCGCTGGTCAGCGGCTCGCGGACGTTCGAACTGTGGATCCCTGCCGAAAAACATCAAGCCATGCTCAAGAATCTCAGCACTGAGCGAGACGCGAGAATGCGCGGTGATAAACCAATTACGGTGCCTCCGGCGCGCGAAGGCAGTGATACCGAAAAATGGGTGACGAGCAAAGACAAATCTGGGCACTACGTGAACGAGCTGACTTTATTGTCGTTCGATCATCTTCGCAGTTACGAACCGATCAGTTTTGCTGCACAAATCACCCGAACGCCGCTCATGATAATTGTAGCCAGTGACGATACGCAAACGCCGGTAAGTTGGCAAAAAGAAGCGTTTGCGTCGATTACCGCGCCGGCCAAGCTCGTCGAGATTGAAGGGGAACATTACGATGTATACCTGGACAAATTGGATGAAGCTGCCATGGCGGCCCAATCTTGGTTTGTTGAAAACTTGTAAGCTCAGAGGAGTAAGAAAATGACACCTGAAGAAGTTGTAACTGCGTTTTGCGATACCCTTACAAAAGATGGGGTAAAAGCAAGTTTAAAGTACATCGCCCCCAACTGTGTTTATCAAAACATGCCGTTTCCACCGGTAACTGGCCCTGAAGGGGTGGATGCGGTGTTGTCCGGTTTTTTCGAGACGACGGGGCCCGTCCATATCGAGACAAAAAAGCAAGCGGCAGCGGGGAACTATGTATCGAACGAACGCATCGATACTTTTGATCCGCCGGCTGGGAAAAAATTTGGTCTACCCGTCGCTGGATTCTTTGTGGTTGAAGACGGACTGATAACCGAATGGCGAGATTACTTTTGCATGAATCAGTTCTCGGAAGGAACAGGGCTGAAGCTCTAAACTACAGATTGGTTTAGATGATGGGTCAGTATGCGCAACTCGCGATTATGGCGTCTCGCAGCAGTCGGACTAAGCTTACTTTACGCCGGCGGCAGTCATGCCACTTTACTCGATGATATCGGCTATACAGCGCTGTCGGAATTACTTGGCGAAGCGCTGCCGGAGGGGGATTTGTCAACGGTCGATCAAGTCGAGGCCTCCAGCCCCGGTGATGCCGATCCCTTTATTTATCTCGCTAACGACGCGATTTTTCCGTCAACAACAGTCGTCGACCGGTCGGGGACTAACTCATCTGAATTCTCAAGCCATGCTAACGGCGTTGCAACCCGGTTTGCTGCCGGTGCCGCCTCTCAAACACCGGCACTGGCGCAAATTGATGGGTATGAAGTAAACAATTGGCTAATCAACGTTCTGAATTGGTCGTCCTCTCCATTGCCAGTGGAGAACACCGGGGTAGTCGGTAATCACAGTTATCGTGCGGGTTTCGAAAATCCTGTCGATGCCGCAGAATTCCTGCTTAGATATGACTGGTTGATAGCGGAAGACGATTATTTCTTGGCGGCCGGCGCTACATCAGCTTCAAGCTCGCTGCTTTTCGCGCATGCAATGAACGGCGTCACGGTGAAAAATACCGCTGCAACGGCGAGTATGTCCTCGGTTGAGATCGATGCCACTTATGTCGCCGGTAGACCCGCCATTCATCTCGTTGTGCCGGAGGTGCTTTCGAGTAACGCGACGGCCGTGGTTACTTCGTCGGTCATATTGCTGCGCGAGATTTTCCCGAGTCTGTCACTGAATCCGGCCGTACTCAAGGCAGGACTGATGGCGGGTGCGGATCGACAGACATCAAATTCTCAGAACGGTGATTTGCTGAATTATGGTGCACTCCCCAGCCTCAACGGCCTCGACTACCGTTACGGTGCTGGCCAACTAAATGTGTTCAATAGCTACAACATTATTGCCGGGGGTGAGCAAGATAGCGGGGCCGTTATCCTAGAGTCCGGATATGATATTGTCGAATCCTACGGGTCTGAGAACGAAGTT
>JBCCFA010000414.1:0-4141 GCA_039029975.1 Pseudomonadota bacterium | reverse complement strand
TAAGTTGCGGGCCCAAAACATCGGTATTAAGAAAATTGACTTTGGGCGCAGGGGTGGTCGTGTCGATTTCCACCCGCAACCAAGTCTCAATACGAACGAATTGATTGCTTTGTTGCAGGCGGGCTTGGGTTATCGGATGGACGGTGAGAGCTGCTTGCGTTTAGTAGACGAGATGCCAGACGCCAGCGACAGATTTGATACACTAGAGGACCTGTTGGAGAGGCTCACACTGAGTGAACAATAATATAAATCATGCTGCCAAATCGCGGCGAAGGCGTGCTGCGTTGTTGATGCTCGCCCTTTGTTGGCTACTCTCGACAGATGTCCTTGCCGCGCGGTGGTATCACGTTGAGGTAATCGTATTTAAGCAAAACCAGCAAGAGTTTGAAGGTGGCGAAGAGTGGTCAAACGAACAATCCGTCCCGAATTTTGCAACGGCAATTGATCTGAGTGCCAGTATTCAAAGTGACGAACCGATTAGTGGTATCGCGCCGTTGTCAGCCGGCGCATATTATTTAGCCGGGGTGTATGAGCGCCTTGCCGCTTCCTCGCGCTATGAACCTCTCCTTCATCGAGCGTGGGCGCAACCTGGTTACAGCGCAAATAATGTGCGTCAAGTCTATCTTTCAACCGATTCCAACAGCTTAAACGACTCGTTTGCTCCAGCTGGCGACATCGTGCAAGTTAAAGAAGTGATTGAAGGAACGATTGGCTTACAAGGGGGACGTTTGCTTCATGTGAAAACGAATTTTGTGCTGCGAAACGACGAACTCGTGACCGATATTTCGGAATTTCGGAAGATTAAGCTTAAGCAGCTGCACTATTTTGATCACCCGTTATTTGGTCTGCTAGTGCGGGTAACACCGTTTAAACGCCCGGCGTCCGAGTAAGACCGCAAAAGTCATTGCGTCGGATCCCTAGCACGCTAATCTGGTTTATGGTGTCCGAAGCCACTCCCCTAGGAGCTGGATAAACTGGCCGTGGGCGGCCTGTAAATTGTTCCGAATCTCCGACATTGTAATTTCGCGTTGCTCAATACCAGCGGCCCAGTTCACAACAATGGAACAATTTGCATAAGGTAAATTTAATTCTCGTGCGAGCGCCGCTTCAGGCATGGCAGTCATGCCCACCACCGAACATCCGTCGGCGCGCAGTCGTCGGATTTCGGCAGCCGTTTCTAATCGAGGTCCCTGAGTCACGCCGTAGACTCCACTGGCGGTAACTGCGACACCAGCATTTCCCGCGGCATCAACGAGTTCTTGGCGAATTAACGAGCAAAATGGTTCGGTGAAATCAATATGCTCAACTACCCGATCTTTGCCGTCAAAGAAAGTCTGTTCCCTGCCGGAGGTGTAATCAATGATTTGTTCCGGAATCACAATAGCGCGCGGTTGTGCGTCATCAGTAATGCCGCCGACCGCGGTAACGCTTAAAATCTTTTTCGGCATAAATTTGGCAAGGGCCGCAATATTAGCTCGATAATTTATTTTATGTGGGGGAATCTGATGCGACTCGCCGTGTCTGGGCAAGAATAGAATCGGTGTGTCAAATAACGTGCCTTGCTGAATGTCGTCAGACGGCGGTCCGAAAGCCGTGACAACATTGTGCCGCTTTTGAATCTGAAGGGAATCGATTGAATCCAAACCGGTGCCGCCGATTATTGCAACTGACTCGCTACCCATCGCTCAAATCGCAAATATGCCCGGCGCATTGCGCCAATAGGTCTTGTAATCCATACCGCAGCCAAATAAATATTCATCTGGCGCGTCTAGCGCGTGGTAATCGACGGTTTGTAGGCCGGGCCGTAATCGCAGATCTTTAACGATCAACACCGCGGTTTTCACTGAGCTTGCGTCTTGATCGCTGCAATAGTCCACTGCCGCTTGCAATGTAATCCCGTGATCTAATAGATCGTCCACCAGCAACACATGCCGGCCAGAGATTTCTAGCCGAGGGCGATATATCCATTGCGTCTCACCGCCGCTCGTGGTGTCTCGGTAGCGCGTAATATGCAGATAGTCCTGCTGCAGCGGAAAGGTGAAGTGTCGTAGCAAGGCGGCTGCGGTCGCCAGTCCACCATTCATGATTGGGAGGACGATTGGATGCTTATCGGCAAGATCCTTTGCTATTTGTGCGGCCAGCATCTCGAGCGCATGATCGACTTGCTCGAGCGTATAAAGTTGAGAGGAGCGTTCAAGCGCCGTGGCTATGTCAGGATCGAGTTCGGCCATTTGGCATTTAACGTTTCAGTTGTTGTTGACCCGCCCAGTCGCGGGCAAATTGCTGGGCAGACCTGCCACTACGAGAGCCGTGTAGCAGTGCCCATTGGAGTGCGGCCGTTTTTGCCTCCGAGGTAAACGCTTCACCTAGCGTGCCGAGCCAATGTTCAACAATTTCTAAGTAGCGGTCCTGATTATACGGGTGAAAGCTGACCCATAAGCCAAATCGTTCCGACAAAGAAATGCGTTCTTCGACAGCTTCGCTTTGATGAATTTCCCCTTCGCTGTCAAATTTCGCGTCGAGGTTGTCGCGAAGCTTCTCCGGTACCAAATGGCGCCTATTCGAGGTGGCATAAATAATAATGTTGTCGGGAGTTGCCAAGATCGAGCCGTCTAAGACAACTTTGAGCGCCCGATACGTATTATCTTTTTCGTCAAACGATAATTCATCGCAAAAGACAATATATTTATTGGCTTGCTCGGGATCAGATTCGTTAACGCAATCGATAATTTTGGGTAAATCAACCAAGTGATCGCGTTCTACCTCGATTATTTTTAGGCCTTTCTCACCGTACTCATTCAAAATTGCTTTAACCAGAGAGGATTTACCTGTTCCACGAGGTCCCCACAGCAAAGCGTTGTTGGCCGGTAGATTCGCAAGGAATTGCTCCGTATTACGAACCAACAGTTCTTTTTGAGCGTCAATATGTTTCAGATCGTTGAGCTCGATCGTATTTAACCGCGTGATTTCTTGCAGCTCCCCGGAAAATTGATCACTGCGCCAACGCCACGCGCTAGATTTGGCGAAATCGATACGTCCTGTATGGGGAAGCAGCGGCTCGAGAAGGTCTAGAAATGACGTGATTCTTTGTAAAAGCCTTGGGATTTCTTCGCTCACAGTCGGTTGGCATCACTATAAATCGGCAGGGCGTATTTTAGCGAAGTTCCGGGGTTCTGTGTGATTAGGTTTGTTTATTCCCGCTTGGCTTCTTCAGAGATTGCCCTCAACAATCGATGTTCGATGCTTTTTTTGAAATTCAACAAATGCACCGTTTGCAACGCAGTTATGTCGTGAGTTGCTTGGTATCGACTGCTAAATTCGAGGTTATTGATGTATACGGGATAAAGTTCTTGGCCGCTCCTGCGAGCGATAATTGAACTTGCGATTGTTTTATATAATTGTTCCCCTAGCTCACTCGCGGAGAATT
Source organism: Pseudomonadota bacterium (assembly GCA_039029975.1). Lineage (GTDB taxonomy): Bacteria > Pseudomonadota > Gammaproteobacteria > JBCCFA01. The sequence goes on along the minus strand of JBCCFA010000414.1, from coordinate 714 downwards.
CTTTGTCGTCGACCAAAATACTAATGACTTGATCATCACTCGCATTTGAATCGACAAAAACACTAACGGGTATATCGTTACCAAAATTGAATTTCATCGATTCAAGAGGCAGCACGGAAATTTCTCCGGACAAATTATTCTCCAACAGATAGAACGAAAGGCGCGAAAAATCGCGGGGAACAACCGAAGGCGCCTCGTCATTGTGCTTTCTGTCGAGAATATTCCGAAAAAATTGACCGAATTGTCCTAAAGTGAGTTCCGTCTTGTGCGACGGTCTTGTTTGATAAAAAAGTGAACCTTTTTCATCGATAACGTAGATATCGGCATTACCGCTCTTTTCCCGAATGAAAAAGCTAATTTCCCCACAGGAGGCAGTTGAGAACAGGGCTTTGAGTAGTTCGCCAGCTTCGCTATTTGCCGAAAATTTGGTAACCGGGTACTCATTATTTGATCTACCCAGGGCTTGCAAAAGATCGGAATAGTTTTGGTAGTTGTCCAACGATGCCTTGCCGTGCTTGGCGCTTAGTATCGCATACGATTTTTCGACTTGGGTGATATATCGAAGGCTTTTCTCGTGACGATTTCTAACGACAAAATTTAGAACGTCGTTTTGGAAGGATTCTACTGTGGATTTAATCGCCGATGGATATCGCCGGCAAGCAGCGAATACCTCGCAATCGGGTGCATGATTCAAATTGTTCGAAATGATTTCTT
>JBCCFA010000413.1:0-4147 GCA_039029975.1 Pseudomonadota bacterium | reverse complement strand
GGACGAAATCTTCGAACGAGACGAGGACTAAATCAAAATCTAAGTTCTGATCCGTTCATTTATAGGCAAGTATATTAGGGCATTACCTCGAACACCCCAGAAAACGAATGCTCGTTAGCTGCAGCCCCGACGCCTTTCTGCGTTAAACTGACGGGCGCATTGAGCACACGTACTCGATGAATACTCAACCCGGTCAATTCTACTGTGGCGGGAACGTAGCGATTGCTAATCACGACGTTTTTTAGTTGCGCTTTGTTTAAAGCCTTTGCTGACGTGGTGTTCGTTGTTTTATCGAATAGCTCACCCATCTCTGGAATGCTTTCCAAGCTGATTCTCAGTGTGTCACTCCCTTGGGAATCTTGCTTGGTAAATAGCTCTGCCGCCGCGAAGGAAATCACGCCATTTTCATCTTGGAAGCCAACCCTAATCTCTGAAAAATTGGGTTCGCCAGAGAAGTCAAGGTCAACGACGATAGGTTCTTCCGAGATGGATGACAGCGCCAAGGGAATACTGACACCGCCGTACGCGGAGTTAATCGTAAATTTAGTCCTATCCCCACTGACTGTGCTCGCGGTCTTTCCCCAAGTACTTACTCGTGCATTGATTTGGCGACTATTAAGTGAGGTCTCCGTGATAAGTCGGCGAGGCATGTGAAGCGTAAATCGTTGCGCTTTCGGTTTAAGCAGTTCGTTACCAGCTTTGTCGCGCCCGGATATATCAAGCACGCACACTTCAGGTAGAAACATTTTCGAATCCGCAAGACCGTTCCAATGGACAGAAAATTGTTTTCCCGCACCTTGAAAAGTTTTCTTTGCGCCGGAGGCGACGCCAAGGATAGAGGCAGACCAGTTTGTCCATTCGCTAAATTCGCCGCTAATGGTGATTTCACCATCCAGTCCTCGCGAGTTTACTTGCGGTGGGGCGAGCAATTTTGGTGAGCTTTTATCTAGATTTAGTAAATATTGGATTTTAGTATTCCAAGAGTTCAAGCTCGGTTTGCGCTCGCCTTCTCGGTCGACCAGGCCAAAGTGGCGTTCGTCCCCGGAAAACCATCCCGCTTGGTTCGGGTTATCAAACAAGGAAAAGTAGCCGAAGCCCCGCAACCCCTGGCTCATGAAGTAAGGAACGTAGGTAATAAAGTCCGACAAATACCTTGCTTGTTTTTGTTGCCATCCGTGCCCAGACGAAATAGCGACATAACCCAAAAATAGGGGTTTATCGAATTGCTTATTTAGGATTCGAGTAATTTGATAAATGCGTTCCACGATTCCGGCGGTGGATTGGCTGTTCGCGCTTTCATGCGCGGCCGACGTCATTGCGATATAGCCAACGAAATCCGACACTTTTACAGCATCTTCGATATTCGAAAACAATTTTTCTTGGCCGTTCACCGCCCAATCACCAATGCCCAAACCAACTTCTGCCTGTGGTACGCGACGTTTAATCTCGGTAATGACGTCCTGGGCAATTTCGCCCCATTTCATCCAGTTTTGGATGCCTGCTTTATTAAACTCCGGTTCGAGTAAGACAACGACATGCGGTAGCTTAGCGATCAACGGAATCAATTTGCTCGAAATTTGTTTTCGATATTCGTCGAGATTGGCTTCGACGAATTCGGGACTAATCTGGTCACCGAAGTACCAATAGGCGACAACGGGTGTGAATCCCGCTTTGCTTGCTGCGAGCAATCGATTCTCGGTTTCCCACCGCCAATTAGTTTTGCGGGTTAACCAATGAGTAATATGCGTCGCTTCGATATTGTATTCATCGAACAAATGCCAGACGTATCGGTAGTTCTTTTTTGAACCCACCGGCTGGTCGTAGCTTAAGCGTGCGCCCATGGCGATGGCGAGATCCTCGGTCGAAAGAATGGTTTGAGAATTAGCAATGGCGACTTGCTTTTCTTCTAGTGCCTCAAGCTTTGTTCGGGCGCGGCGATGCCAAATCCTCGACAAAGCGTTATCCCGAGCAAACGATAAGCCGGCAAAGTCGATTGAAATACGACTGTGTTTTTCAACCAGCTCTGCATAGGTTTCTTCTGCGGCGGTGTAATTACCCGCTTGCTCGAAAGCCAAACCCAAACTGAATAAACTCGTATCGATGTAGTTGCTTCCCGGTAACTCACTCACGAGGCGCCTGAAATAATCAATCGCTGCCGCGACATTATTTCGATCGCTTAGCTCTATGAATCCGCATAAATACATGGCGTCATCGTAAAAGTGGGCATCCTTGCCTAGTTGAATTATGCTTTGCAGCTCACTAACCGCTGTCTTGTACTCGCCCTCGGCGCGATAGTTTATTGCGCGAATATAGTGGCCTAGTTCAGCAACCGCATCGGCCGCGATCCCCTCCTTAATTAATTGAGTTTTTAATCTCGCGCTTTGTCGATTGACGCTAAACGAATCAACTTCTAAATATTGTGTGTAGAGGCTTTGGGCCTGTGCATAGTCGCCGGCTTTTTCCGCGCTTAAGGCCGCGAAATATATCGACTCGTGTGGATTCTCATCGGTACCCGAATTCGGACTTGCGGGCCGAATAAAACTAAAGAACACAATTGTGATGCAGGCAATTAGCCGGCCAAGGAAAAGAACGCCGCTCATCTCACGAACTGAGAATTATTGAATGCTTTATTTCAATCGAATGAGGAAATTAGATTGTTGTCGTCTCGAAATAATCTAGCGCGGCACGGCAACCTTCGAGCGCTTGCTGTCGTTGCATTTTATTGTACGATTGGTCTTCGTCTTCCAAAATAGTGAGGTTTTCTTTTAGTGCCATGACCATCAATTGAATTCTAGCGGTTGCCTGATTCAGTGTTTCAGTAATTTCTCGAAGTTCGTGATCTTCCGATGAATCAAGATCCACATTAAGCTGACCGTCACCAAGGGCATTTGTGTAACGCTTTAGGAGAACAAGCGGTCGGCCAAGTTTTTCCACAACGTAATAGGTAATACCGCCAACAATAATTGTATTGATGACCAGCATGATAATTAACCAGCGCCCGATAATGTCACCCACGGCAGGTAAATCTTGGAACATGCGATGATATTCGTCGGGAATAAACAGCATAGGGCCTGCGCCATCGGCGATATGCCCAATTAATTGGTAATGGAACACGGCAACTGTAACGGTAGAAGCAATAACGAACACGCCGCATAGGAGCAATACCTTGCGCAGCGCCGAAATATGCAAACCTTGTTCTTCAAAGAGAATGGTTTTCCAGGTAATGCTCTGGTCTATCATGGAGGACCCCAGGGAAAAATCGGAAAGTCACCCCTATATCGGAGCGCGCAGTGGCTATCTTTAGCGCTGAAAATCCCAAAATCGGGCTAATGCGGCTCTTACGCTAATGCGATCTGATTTTCACCCACCTATGAGGTCTCCGATGAATTTTCCCTACTCGCTCTCTCGCGCCATGCTGTGATATTCACGGTTCGGTTGCATATCCACCGCGCTGGCGACGCGATTGGTCATATTAAAGAATCCAGCAACGTTTGCGATGTCCCAAATATCCTTTTCCGAAAAGCCTTCGTCTCGTAAGCGATTTCGGTCCGTGTCCTCTATCGCCTGAGGCTCAGTGGTCATTTTGTGCGCGAAATCCAACATCGCTCGATGACGCGAACTAAGTTCGGCCACTCGATAATTCATGACCATTAATTCGCCCAGAATTGGATCGCCAGAAAACTGTCGGACCGCCGCGCCATGAGCGGTCAGGCAGTAGAAGCACTCGTTAGCCGATGACACGACCACGGCAATCATTTCCCGCTCAAGTTTCGATAGCCCAGATTCGCCAAGCATTAGAATGTTATAAAAATTGCTAAATGCTTCCAGTTGTTCTGGCGCGCCGCTGTAAGCCGCTAGCACATTTGGCAGTAAGCCGAGTTTTTCTCGGCAGACCGAAAAATACTTTTGTAGGCCTTCGGGCAATTCTTCGTCGGGCGTGGGTTTCAGATCGAGCGCGATAATGTGATTCGGTTGAGACATGATGAGAAATAATTCCTTGCTTGACTTGGGTTAATACGCGGCATCACCGCTGTACTTACCATCATCATGACATGAATTCGGCAAAAAGTGTGATCGGCATCACAGACTGAAATTAGACGGTTCACGGCGAATTGATGGACTAACAGCCATTGCAGACGTGTTGTCT
>JBCCFA010000412.1:0-4168 GCA_039029975.1 Pseudomonadota bacterium | reverse complement strand
CAAATTTATTTCGACCATCGAAATTTTGGTAACCCGCTTACCGTATCTGTGATGGTAAAACGCAAAAACGGCACGATTTATAACCCCGAAACCTTAAAAAAAGTATTTGAATTGACCCGCGATATCGACCTTGCGCCCGGTGTCGATCATGATCAAATCATTTCGATATCTACCGAGAAATTACGTTTTGCGGAAGCCACGCCAGACGGCATCAACATGCGTCCTCTGATGGACGACCGAGCGCCCAATAACGATGAAGAAATCGCCGATTTTCGGCGTCGGGTAGAAAAATCACCGAATGCAATGACGTTCTTTATTTCTTTGGACGAAACGGCGACGTTAATTAACGCGACGTTCTTAGATTCAATAGAGTACGGAGAAGCATTCGATTATGTTCAGAACTTAGTTGAGAATGCACGCGACGCGAACCATGATATACACCTGGCGGGCCAACCTGCGTTAACCGGGTGGGTCTATCGCTTACAAAAACAGACCTACAATATTTTCGCGGTGACAGTCGCGGCATTGGTTCTCGCGTTGATTTTATACATGCGCAATATCGCTGGGGTTTTGACGCCAGTTTTGTGCGCTTTGGTCGCGGCCGCCTGGGGTTTTGGTTTCATCGGTTGGTTGGGGCGCCCAATAGAACCTTTGCTAATGATAGTGCCGCTATTACTTGTGGCGCGATCTTTCTCACATTGTGTGCAATATGCCGAACGTTACTATGAAGTTTTGCATCATCTAAAAGATCGCCGTAAGGCCGCGGAAGTTACCATGGGAATCATGATGGCTCCGTCAATCTTAGGAATCACAACGGACGTGTTCGGCATCATTTTTATCGCAATCGCTCCCATTGAAACCATGGTCAATCACGCGTTATTTTGCGGTGCATGGGCGTTGTGGATTATCCCCACCGGTACGTTTCTCGCCTCTATATTGTTGTCCTATTTTCCGGCACCGAAGAATATCGAAGACATTGTGGGTGGCAGAGAAAAGGAAGCCGGTATCCATTTAGTACAAGAGCGCGCGTTAGAAACCATCGCCCGGGTGACGGTAGGTAAAACGGCCAGAATCACGGCGGTTGTGGTTGCCATCTTTGGCGCATTAGCAATTTATACAAACTCACAGATCAAGATTGGCAATCCGGTAGAAGGCAGCAACTTGCTATGGGATAGCTCGGAATTTAATACCGCCGTGCGGGCAATTAATGCCCACTTCCCTGGAATGAATACGTTAGAGATCATTATTGAGGCGAAAAATCTAGATCCAGAACGGCGCAACTCTAAGACGCCAGAGGTCGTAGAAGTGGCCTCAAAGCTGCAAGCACTACTTGAGTCGGATACTAATTTACCGCCACGTGCGACTTTGTCGTTCACCGATTACATGCGCGAAACGAATCGTCTCTTTTCTGGCGGTAACCCGAAATGGGCGCCACTCGATCTCACAGATGATTCCATTAACGCGGCTGGTTTTGCCACGCTAATGGGCAGTAGCCCTGTCAACTTCGGTCACGTAGTAGATTTTGAGTTACAACATTCCACGGTCACGCTTTGGTATAAAGACAATATTCAGGAAACGGTGGACACAGCGTTGGCTAACGCTGAGCGCGCGGTTGAAACGGTTGGTGAGGATCATCCAGATTTTCGTATTCGCATGGGCACCGGCGTAATACCGCTCCAGCAAGCCATGAACAGCGTGGTCGAACGTTACCACTGGTTTATTCTTGGACTGTTGAATTGCGCCATCATGATAATGTCCTGGTACGCGTATCGTTCCATTGTGGCAGCGATGATTTTGATGATTCCAGTTAATTTAGCCAATTTTTCCTTAGGGGCGTCCATGCACTTACTTGGCATTGGCATGGACATTAACGCAGTCATCGTTGCGGTAATGGGCGTGGGTGTTGGGATTGATTACGGCATTTACTTGTTATCGCGAATTTGCGAAGAGTACACAGCCCATGACCACAATGTAGCTAAAGCGATCAAGGCAGCGCTCACTACAACCGGTAAAGCGATTATGTTTACAGCCACGGTGATGTTGGTTGGTATTATGCCTTGGTATTTTCTATCCGATCTGAAGTTCATGGCGGACATGGGTCTATTACTCGTTGCGATCATGCTCATTAACATGGTGCTTTCGCTAGTTGTATTACCATTGCTCGTATGGTTTATTCGTCCGAAATTTTTAGCCCGCGAAGATTTAATCGTCGGCGAGAACGTGGATATTTCTCAGTTCCTCCACCAAGGTACCGGCTGAGAATTAGGGGACACTGCGCAGTATTCCAGAATTGACGACCAGAATACTGCGCAGTGTCCCCAAGAGGAAAGCGGAACGGTTCAAGGTTTAATTTGTTATTTCATTTTTTCGGAGTACTGATATATGCCACACGTTAAGCCTTTACCAAGAGACGCTAATTCAGAATTCGCCGAAAAATTTAATCATTACGAATCCACGAGAGGTTTTATTCCTAACAGTATCTTGACGATGCAGCGTCGCCCGAATATCGCGAAGGCGTTTATGGCAATGAATCAAGCGGTGCTGTATGAAGGCACCGTGCCGACCGAACTAAAAATGTTGGTCAGTCTAATGGCCAGCCATGCCGGGGGTTGTTTGTATTGTCAGTCGCACATGACGAATCTGTCGACAATATATCAAGCGTCAGACGAAAAAATTGCGGCGATATGGGAATTCGAAACAAGTGACGTTTTTTCAGAAGCGGAACGCGCGGCGCTTACGCTGGCGAGAAATGCTGCTGTTTCGCCAAATGCGGTGAGCGGTAAAGATTTCGACGCCTTACGCAATTATTTTGATGACGCGGAAATTGTTGAAATTGTCGCAGCGATCTCGTTATTCGGTTATCTAAATCGCTGGAACGATACCATGGCAACCGAACTCGAAGATGTACCCAAGAAAGTCGCTGAGCGCGTATTAGAACCCACAGATTGGACGGTCGGTAAACATGAAAACTAATACTGAGAATTAGGGGAGAATGCGCAGTATTCCAGAATAGACGACCACACCGGGAGGGGACACTGCGTAGTATTCCACCACAGAGTGAAAATCTCTCAAGTAAAACTATTTCCGTGAGAACCAACAAGCTTGTTGGTTCCACTACAAATCTATGCAGAAACCGTCATGTTTAGTAATGCCGAAAAAACTCTGGTAGTTCGCAATTGTCACCAACCAATTTGCAACGAAAAATGACAGATACCTCAGTCGAAGAGAATCAAACCGACGCGGCGAAGCGGCGCGAATCAGGAGAATTCGTTCGTAAAGTGAGTCACTTCCGGAACGAAATAGGCAGTGCTGAGTTTCCCGCGGAACCGAATCGATACCATTTATTCGTTGCACTCAATTGCCCTTGGTGTCATCGAGTCACATTGGCGAGAAACTTACTTGGTCTCAATGAATCGATATCGATGGATATCGCGTTTCCAAGCCGGACGGGAAACGATGATCCAATTGGGCCCAACCTTTGGGAGTTCGCACCGAAGCGGATCGCAAGCCTCCATGGTGATGTGCTTAAGGAATGCACAGAAGAAACCGGAACCGGACAAAACTTTCGATTAGTCAAACAGATTTATGAAGTAGAGGGCTCAGAGGAAACTTCGGTGCCCATACTTTACGACAAGCTCACGCACCGAATTGTTTCCAACGAAAGCGCCGAGATCGTCAGAACCTTAAACGCGCATGCGGAACGGCTAGGGAGCACCATTCCCTCGGCTTCGCGTTCCAACTTTTATCCACTAAGGAATGAACACGACCATTTGTGTGGCGAAATAGATCGGTTAAACGAGTTAATCTACGTCAACATCAATAATGGCGCGTACAAAGCTGGATTCTCATCAAGTCAACAGGTTTATAACGCGGCCTTTACAAGTTATTTCGACACGCTTGACGAGTTAGAGAATTTACTCGCTTCGGACAATCGACCTTTCCTCACAGGAGATTTATTCACGGAGGCCGACTTGCGGCTCTTTCCGACCTTATATCGCCACGATCCGGTGTATTACATAAGGATGAAATTGAACGGCGCTAAAATTCTTGATTACCCTTATCTTTGGCGTTGGCTGTGCCGCGTTTATTCTCTGTCGGGTGTTGCTTCAAGCACATCATTGAAGCACTGTCGGCAAGGATACTTTGGGCGGAGTTGGAACAATGTTGT
>JBCCFA010000411.1:0-4190 GCA_039029975.1 Pseudomonadota bacterium | reverse complement strand
GGCGGGAAATGCCCACGCAACAAAAATTGGTGTTTGAAAATGACGAGCAACTCAATTCTATCCTTGACGATTTAAAAAACAATCGGTCGGGCAATATTCGCACGCGTCGAAACGGGCGCGATTACCTAGCGCTGTATGAACCGTTACGGGCCGAGCAAACGCTTTTAATGTTATTCGTGCCAATCGAAAATCTCATTATGCCGGCCCTGCAATCCGCCGAAAATGCCTTATCTAGCACTGACCGATACGTCAATTCCTTAATCCCTTTTTCGGCCTTACTGGTCGCTGTGATCATGTTTCTTGCATTTGTCGGCTCACGCCGATTTGTGAAACCCATTAATGACCTGGTCGCTGCTGTAAATCGGGTAGGCGAAGGCGATTTCTCCACCCGTGTTGCAATTAAAACGGGCGATGAATTCGAACAACTGGGTAATGCTTTTAACGCGTTGATGCCGCAACTCGAAGAACACACCCGGGTGCGGCAAGATTTGGCGGTTGCGCGTGCCGTGCAACAAAGGTTATTACCGGAAGCGCCCCCTGATTTTCCCGGGATAGAGCTCGCTGGTCACACCTTGTATGCAGAGCAAACGGGCGGCGATTATTACGACTTTATTCCACTCGATAAATCAAAAGGACATCGGCTTGGCATTGTCCTAGGAGACGTCGCCGGGCATGGCGTAGCCTCTGCGCTCATGATGGCGTCAGTTCGCGCCTTATTGCACGGCAGCGTGAATACGTTTTCTTCGCCGGCAGCAACGCTCAATCATATAAACCAGAATCTCGCGGATGATTTACACGCTGGACAGTTCATGACGTTGTTCTATTTAATTTTCGATCCCCAGAAAAAATTACTGACTTGGGTAGATGCTGGTCATGACCCCGCCATCATTTACTCTCCTCGAGATGACAAAATTTCGTATCTAGCGGGCGAAGATATTCCTTTAGGGGTGGATCAGGATTGGTTGTACAAGCATGACTCGGAAACGATCACGAAGCCGGACGATATTTATATGCTAGGTACAGACGGCCTATGGGAAACTAAATCTTCAGCCGGTGAACAGTTTGGCAAGCAACGTTTGGAGAACATGTTGCGGCAACATCATGCTGACCCAGTAGCGACGATTTGCCAGAAGGTTCTAGACGAAATCGCGCAATTTCGCGGTGACCAACACCAACAAGACGATATCAGCCTGGTAATATTTCGTTTTGGTGATATACAGGCTGCGGCCCTTTCGCAGGATACTTAGCCGCATGCCAATCCTGATATTAATTCTTGTCGTTTCCGCTATCTGGGGTCCTGGATTATGGGCCCAATACATACTGAAAAAGCACAGCACCGAACGGCCAGAATTACCGGGCAACGGTGGCGAATTAGCGGCGCATTTAATCGAAGCTTGTGGGTTGTCAGATGTTTCGCTAGAAAAGACGGATGGCGGCGATCATTATGACCCCATGTCCAAAACTGTGCGCTTAAGTGCTGACAACTATGAAGGCAAATCGCTCACCGCGATCACGGTGGCAGCCCACGAAGTTGGACACGCGATTCAGGATCATATCGGTTATGCGCCATTGCGCTGGCGAACACGGCTAGTGGGTTTAGCGCAATTTGCCGAAAAATTTGGCGCGGTCGTACTAATAGCAATGCCCTTGGTCACGGTCCTCGCTCGCACCCCGGTCGCCAGTGTCGCGACGCTTGGGGTAGGTCTAAGCATTATGTTGGTTCCTGTGATCGTTCACTTTATCACGCTACCGGTTGAATACGACGCCAGTTTTAATCGCGCTTTGCCTATATTGCATGAAAGATATATACCAGACAGCGAGATGCATCATGCGCGCAGTATTTTGCGAGCATGCGCATTGACCTATGTTGCGGCGTCGTTAGCGACACTGCTTAACGTCTGGCGATGGATTGCCATACTTCGGCGCTAGCACGGGAGTCAATCGTCTAAGTGAGTAACGTGTCCATCACAAAAAACAAAACGATCGGTATCGCCAACACCAGACCAAAGATAATTAACGCAAAAATCTGGAGAGACTCCCCTTAAATACCGCCGGCGCTCCTTGGACAAGGCGCGTGTCTCTGACGACTTTCAAGCCGGTCGGCGGAAATTGTTGCTCGCGAACGACTCGTTGCCCAACTAGTATTCAACGCCAGCAACAATAAGCCAGCGGGACTAAGCTGAGCCCCAGCACCGTAACCACGGAATATACTCTGGAGGCAAATAGCGATACGTTATCGCCGGCGCTAGCAAGGTATTTCTCGATCCATACTACGAAAATCGCACCGCTCGCGACGATTAGGAGTAAACAAACGGTAACTTGCAGGCGCAATTTCGGATCCGCTTTTATTGTCCCTGCCTCGGTCATCTTGCTATCGCCCCAAACAATAGGGTCTTTAGCGATAGCTATCGAACGAATGACCTAAGGAACTTAATGGCCTTTTCTTTGCGCATCACACTACTTGATCTTCGGAAAATTTAGAAATTTCCGCGTCTTTATAGCCTAGTTCTTTGAGGATTCGTCCCGTATCTCTACCCAGTGGTGCGGCAGCAGTTCTGACGCTTGTTGGCGTTCGCGAGAATTTGGCGGCAGGCCCAGTAATTGGCACACTACTTCCATCCGCTAATTTAGTCTCTTGCAACATATCACGGGCGTCGGTATGCGGCAGCTCAGCGGATTCTGCATAGCTGTTAACGCGAGTAGCAGGTAAACCAGATTCTTCGAAAATCTTTTCTACCTCGAGTGCCGTATATCCCTTACACCATTCGGCAACAAGTTCATCCAAACGCGCGCGATTTTCTGGTTGAATACGGGCGAGGTTAGTTGCATATCGTTCATCGGTTTTAAGTTCCGGTTGGCCTAAGATCTCAGCCAAACGTTGCCAATGATTATCCAGCAAGACGCCTGCGAAGACATGTCCTTCTTTGCATGCGTAGCGGTTAATTGGTGCACATATCGAGAATTGCGAGCCCGTTCTCTTGAGCTCCATTCCGATAGCACCCGCCGTGAGGCTTCCGTTGCTTTGAAAGTGCGCGGCGTCAATCAGGGCGACATCAACGTGTTGCCCTTCCCCCGTACGCTTGGCGTGATGCAAGGCCGCTAAAGCTGAGGCCGCACCGTGAACGCCAGCTAGGTCGTCGCACAAAAAGGTGGGCGCTTTCACGGGAGGTCCGTCCGGCTCTCCGTTTAGCGATGCCCAGCCAGAAGAAAATTGGGCGATCGGGTCATAACCCACGCGTTGGGATAATGGGCCGAACTGTCCGTATCCACTAATAGATACATATACAATCGCTGGATTCCGTTTTGCGACATCTTCATATCCAACCCCCCAAGCGGCCATCGTACCCGGTCTGAAATTTTCGATCACGATATCTGCTGTCTCGGCCAAACGCAGAAAAATATCGACACCCTCCGGCTTATGCAAATCAACCGTGACATTTTGTTTATTACGATTCACGGTTTCATTGGGCAGAAACAAGCGACTATCTGGCAACATAGGTGGTAGCCGGCGAATCACCTCGCCCGCCGGGTGCTCTACTTTAATTACGGTAGCACCCATATCTGCGAGCACGCATCCTGCCATTGGTCCCGCCCACGTTGTGGTTGACTCGACAACCTTAACGTCTGCTAAAGGACCTGGGAGATCGTTCCGCGCATTCTTATAGAAGTCATTCTTTTCCATACAATCCTCCAACGACAGATCTTAGGGTTGCTGCGATTTTGGAATTACCATATCAGACATCCGTCACCCTATTCCAGATCGTATGACACTTGACCAGGCGCGAATCAATGTGTGGCAGAATTTAGTTGATGGTAACCGGTAAGAGAATACAGGCTTGCCACACTAAATATGAAAATACCGATGAGGATAAAGTGCTTGCGAGGCGACGCCGCACCGGCTCGAAGTATCAACACAAATACCACCACTTGCACTAAGGCAAGAGGTATCCAAAGTTGAAAAAATGACAAAGTGACATCTTGTTGCTGCAAAGCAAGTTGATCACGCATGCCCACGGCGCGCCGCGCGAATAGACCGTCCACGAATAACATGACGGAAGTCAGCAAAGAGACAACGCAGAGCAGAGAAAATTTTGAGGTTTTCATGGAGACCTTTCGAGGTTAACTTAAATTTGACCACTTAAACTCATGCAATTAACAACGACCAAAATAGCGGGAGCCGATCTTCAGTT
>JBCCFA010000410.1:0-4197 GCA_039029975.1 Pseudomonadota bacterium | reverse complement strand
GAGCGGCGGACTGGAACGCCTGTCAAAAAAAGAAGGTCTGCAGTTACGGCGAGAACTAGAGAAATTAAATCGTGGTCTTGCTGGAATTAAGGACATGAACGGCCTACCTGACGCCATGTTCATTATTGACGTGGGTCACGAACGTATTGCGGTAACTGAGGCTCAGAAATTGGGCATACCCGTAGTTGCCGTGGTTGATTCGAACAACCCGCCCGACGGCTGCGACTACATTATTCCTGGAAACGACGACGCCATCCGTTCTATCAGCCTATATGCGAAAGCGATGGCAGACGCGATTCTCGATGCGCGACTCACCTTATCGGACAATGCGACCGGTGCCCAAGATGAGTTCGTCGAACTTAGCGAAGAAGCATCGCCAGCGGAAGAAGCGGCAGACAATGAAACGCAGGAATCTGCTGAGCAAACCGCGCCGACCGCCGAAGACGGCGAAGCTGCAAGCGCGGATAGCGAGTAACGGCGCTCCGCCGTTACCGCGAGTAGCATTTGTGCGACTTGAATGTCGCACTGAAATTTTTCTTAGTTAGAGGTTGAACAACATGCAAGTGACTGCCGCATTAGTAAAGGAACTCCGTGAACGTTCCGGCGCCGGCATGATGGAGTGCAAAAAAGCACTGGTCGAAACGGATGGAGATTTAGAAAGCGCTCTGGAGCATTTACGCAAATCAGGAGCGGCGAAAGCTGCAAAGAAAGCCGGGCGAATCGCGAGCGAAGGCGCGATAGTCGTGAAAAGCACCGGCGCCACGGCGGCGATTCTTGAGGTGAATAGCGAAACTGATTTTGTTGCGAACGATGAGAACTTCGAGAATTTCGCCGATAGTGTTGTCGACGCAATCCTTGAAAGTAAACCATCGTCTGTGGATGAATTGTCGGCGTTGCAAATCGGCGGTGACACGGTCGAAGCAGCGCGCACTCAGTTGGTGACCAAGATTGGTGAGAATATTTCGATACGCCGCTTCGAGCTGCTGGAAAACCCGGCCGGGACATTTGCCTCCTATCTGCATGGTAAAAGAATCGGCGTGCTTACTGAGCTTGATGGTGGTGATGACACCTTAGCCAGGGATATCGCGATGCACATCGCTGCATCTAATCCCACATGCATCGGCGAACAAGATGTGCCCGGTGAGCTGCTTGCGAAAGAAAAAGAAGTGCGTGTCGCCCAGGCTGAGCAAAGCGGCAAGCCCCCGGAAATTGTCGAGAAAATGGTCACCGGCCAGCTCAAAAAATTTGTCAATGAAATTACCCTAGAGGGACAGCCGTTCGTCAAAGATCCGGATAAAACGGTTGGCAAGTTACTCAAAGAAAATAGCGCGAGCGTTGTTCGCTTTATTCGCTACGAAGTTGGCGAGGGGATTGAAAAGAAAGTTGAGAACTTTGCCGAAGAAGTGATGGCTCAAGCGAAGGGGGCTGAGTAAGCTATTCGAAGTTATTAGCGATTTTACCGATGCATTAAATTTGTTGGATTTCACTAAAGGGTGAGTGACATAGGAACGAAACCGACATATCAGAGAATTCTACTGAAATTAAGCGGTGAGGCGCTGCTTGGTGAGGAAGACTACGGCGTTGATCCGGCGGTTCTTGCTCGCATTGCCGAAGAGATCAAGGAATTAATCGCCGCCTCGATAGAGGTGGCGATAGTAATCGGCGGCGGCAATATTTTCCGCGGCGCTGGTCTGGCCGCAAAGGGCATGGATCGCGTGTCCGCGGATCAGATGGGTATGCTTGCTACGGTGATCAACGCTTTAGCAATTCAAGATGCGCTCGAGCGCCATGACATGCACGCCCGGGTCATGTCTGCAGTAAAAATCAATCAGGTTTGTGAAGATTATATTCGTCGTCGTGCGGTTCGCCATTTAGAAAAAGGACGGGTAGTTATCTTGGCGGCCGGTACCGGGAACCCCTTCTTCACGACGGATTCTGCAGCGAGCTTGCGGGCGATAGAGATTGGCGCTGATTTATTAATCAAGGCCACCAAGGTCGACGGGGTCTACTCCGCTGATCCCAAAATTGATCCAAATGCCACGCGATATGAACGCTTGGACTATGACACAGTGTTGGAGAATAAGTTGGCGGTGATGGATGCCACTGCGATAGTGCTATGTCGAGATAATGATATGCCGTTGAGAGTTGTCGACATGACGTCGCCCGGCGCATTCGTCAAAGCGGCGATGGGCCAGGATGTCGGCACGTTTGTGAGCAAATGAGGAAGTAATACATGATCAATGAACTTCTGGACGATGGTCAGTCTAGGATGGGTAAATCGATAGACTCATTCGTAACCGACTTATCGAAAATCCGCACAGGACGCGCTCATACGAGTCTGCTCGATCATATTTCCGTTGATTACTATGGCTCGCCGACGCCGCTCGCGCAGGCTGCCAACGTTGCCGTTGAAGATGCCCGCACTCTAACAGTGACAGCTTGGGACAAGTCAATGATTGGGGCAATCGAAAAAGCAATTCTCGAATCCGATTTGGGCTTGAATCCGGCGACAGCGGGAACCGTTATTCGCATCCCGATCCCGGCTCTTACAGAGGAACGTCGCAAAGATCTCATCAAAGTGGTGAGGGCTGAGGCAGAAAAGGCGCGTGTCGCCATTCGAAATATTCGACGCGACGTCATAACCGATATTAAGTCGTTGGAGAAAGACAAGGAAATTTCTCAAGACGAACAAAAGAAAGCAGAAACCGAAGTTCAGAATTTAACTGACACAAAGATTGGCGAAGTCGACAAAATTCTCGCGGACAAAGAAAAAGAGTTGCTTGAAATTTAATTACGAAACAGTTTCTTGATGAGCGTCGAATTTCCACAACATATTGCCATTATCATGGATGGTAACGGCCGATGGGCCAAACAACGGCAGTTGCCCCGAATTGCGGGCCATAGAGCCGGTGTCGAAAACGTGCGCGTGATAGTTCAACGGTGTGCCGAGCTTGGCATTGAAGCGTTGACCCTTTTCGCTTTTAGTAGCGAAAACTGGCGACGACCGCGCAAAGAAGTGAGCTTACTGTTGGATCTTTTTGTTGTTGCTCTCGAGCAGGAAGTGGATAAGCTTCATCAGAATAACGTGCGTCTAAAAATAATTGGCGATACTGAGGCCTTTCCGCAAAAACTTCAGGACAGAATCGTTGCGGCGGAACAGCTAACGAGTGCAAATACCGGGTTAAACCTGTCGATTGCTGCGAATTATGGCGGTCGCTGGGACATAATTAGAAGCCTTCGGTTGCTTGCCGAACAGGTAAAAGCCGGCCAGGTTGAACCGCAGGATATCACCGAGGAACATCTCGGTAAGTTCGTATGTCTTGCCGATTTACCAGAACCAGATTTATTTATTCGATCAGGAGGCGAGCAAAGAATAAGCAATTATCTACTTTGGCAACTCGCGTACACAGAGCTTTATTTCTCTGATCGTTTGTGGCCTGATTTTGATGCCGACGAATTTGAAAAAGCCCTCGCAAGCTACCAAGTTCGGCAACGTCGCTTCGGCCAAACTGGCGATCAGATCGAATCCGCCCAACAAAAAACATCTGACAAATTATCCCTTGCAAACTCGGAGACCCCCTAGCGTCGCTGGTACCTTGTATGCGCAGTATCAACTCGCAATGCAAAGCAAACGTCAGTGAAGCTAATCTCCTTCTGTCTTTTAACGATAGAGATGTCGGTCGCTTTTTCACTTCAACATCAGTAACATCGATTAGATGCTGCGCCAACGATTGATAACCGCTGCGGTGCTTGCGCCAATCGCGGTAGGATCTATCCTCTATTCACCGTCTTGGGTTGCGGGTTTAATGTTCGGGGGATTTCTCGCCATTGGTGTTCAAGAGTGGGGTAAGTTGGTCGGTTTGAGTACGCCAATGAGATGGACGTGGACAGCCGTGTTCGTCGTAGTTGCTAGCACATTGTATTGGCGAGCAGCGAGCGTTGATATACAAACAACGGTGATTAGCATTGCTGCTGTCACTTGGCTTGTCATTGGCGTATTTGTGTTTCACGCACAAACCACATCACAAATTTCTCTGCAGTCTCTAGTTGGCCGGGCTTTGCGCTCGTCGGTTTGCTGTCTCGTTATCTTATTAGGTGCCTTTGCGGCTGCACTAAACCTCCTAATTGAAGATCCAACGCTTTTGATTTTGGTATTTGTCGCAGTTTGGACAGCAGATGCTGCCGCTTATTTTGTCG
>JBCCFA010000409.1:0-4202 GCA_039029975.1 Pseudomonadota bacterium | reverse complement strand
TATAAGGTGTCCTTACGCTACAAGGACAAGACTGACAGTCTGAGATGTTGGCTCTAGTAGCTCATGTGCACTAGTACCTTCATGCATGTAGTTCGAGAATTACTGCTGTATCATTCATAGCGTTGCTACTTTATATTTGTTAGCCGGCGGCAGCCGCGGCGATAGGTGATTCAATGTTAGAAATAAGCTCTACTAACTCGGGTGCTAGGCGTTGAAGCGACTCAATATTATTGCTCTCAGCCGCTAGCTCTAAGTTTGCAGCAACGTCATTAAAATCGTCGAAGCCAACGGAACCTGCCGCTCCTTTGAGCCACTGTGCATGATCTTTTAACGACGCTAAATCATCATTTTCATAAGCTTGTTTGATCAGTTCGGCACGGTCAGCCGCTTCAGCAGCGAACGCGCTGATAGCGCGATGAAAACGTGGGTTGTCCGCAAGACGCGATACTACTGGCTTGCTAGCCTCGACTGCTTCGTCCCAAGAGATAGGATTAGATTCCGATAATGTTGTGTCGTCTGCTGCCTGCGCAGTTTCCGCCGGTGCCGCTCGGAGGCGTTCGATAACGCGCTGCAATTCGGGGAAGTACTGGTTCACGGCATCGGTGTCGTTTGCTCTGGCGAACTTTTCCAGCTTGCCTGCATACTCGGTTAGGATGTCAAAACCTACCGTACCACCAGTACCCTTTGCCCAATGGGCGAGTTCGGCTAGCTCTTCAAGCTCGTTGTTATCGATGTGACGTGCCATCAAGCTCACGTGCTCATGGAGTTGCGCCAAAAATTTCTGAATGATGCTTTGACCCTTTTCTCCGCCGACAGCGAGGGTTGAATAAATAGGCGTATCGAACTCCATTGTTAGCGTTGAAGTCTGCGCCAAGATTTGGCGCGTTTCGATCGGCGTTTTTTCACCGCCTAGCAAATCCCCAAGCATCTCGAAAAGCCGATCGAAGATAATCGGCTTGGTCAAATAATGGGAGTAGCCGGCGTCGTAGCACTCTTGGTCGAACCCTCGCATGGCGTGCGCCGTGAGCGCGATGATAGGCAAGGTTTGTCCAGCCTCGCGTAGTCCTCGCGTGGCGGCGAAACCGTCCATCACCGGCATTTGAACGTCCATCAATACGACGTCAAACTCTTCAGCCAAGGCGCGATTCATGCCCGCAAGCCCGTCGTTTTCGCAGACGATTTCAGCGCCGGTTTCGCCAAGCACAATCTGCAGGAGGTCTCTGTTCTGCTCGCCATCGTCAACTACCAGAATGCGCGATCCATTGAACGACCATTGATATCTTTCGTCGACTTTATCTTCGCGACCTTGCATTAGCATAAACGGTGTAACATTTTTCACACCGGTAAGGTCGCCTGGATCAAATCGCAGGCTGAAAATGGAACCTTCACCTTGTTCACTCGTGACGATGATTTCGCCACCCAGTGCTTCGGCTAGCCGCTGAGAAATGGCTAAGCCAAGGCCGGTGCCGCCAAAACGCTTTGTAATCGAAGAATCAGCCTGCACGAAGGGGTCAAACACTTTGTCTGCTTGTTCTTGCGTCATGCCGATACCAGTATCTTTCACATCGATTGAGATCAATTTCTTATCATCGACTTCTGAGTTACTGAGAACCAGTTTTACGCCACCTTGCGCCGTAAACTTAATCGCGTTACCGGTTAAATTGGTGAGTATTTGGCGTAGCCTAGCTGTGTCGGACCACACGAGTTCAGGAACCTGACCGCTAATTTCCACTTCGAGCTTAATATCTTTTTCTGTGGCCTTTACCTGTAGGGTGTCCACCACATCACACATCACATCAAACGGTTGCAATTGCTCTTTTTCAATTTCTAACTTGCCGGCTTCAACTTTCGATAAATCCAGCAGGTCATTAATTAGATTCAGAAGATGATGGCCGCTCGTGGATATGGTGCGAAGATGATTTTGCCAAGTATCCTGGTCACGATCATAGCCACGCATCAACACTTCGGTGAAACCCAATATTGCATTCATCGGCGTGCGAATTTCATGACTCATATTGGCCAAGAACTCGCTTTTTGCTTTATTGGCGGCTTCGGCTTCTTCTTTAGAAATCCGTAGCTGGATCTCTTTTTCTTCAAGTTCGCTCACATCATCGAAGCTAATCAGGCAACCTCCAACGGCTTTTTCACCAGCCATCACCGGAGAGCAGTTAACGATGAAGCTTTTCACGCCATGCGGTGTTCGCAGGCGAATCCGCGCATTTCGTTTTAATTCACCATCTTGTAAAACTGAAAGCCACGGAAATTCTCCCGATAAGGCTTCGTGCGATTCATCCAACCATTCAAAATTATCGGCTTGCAGCCCGACTAAAGATTCCGCATCTCGTTCAAGCAGCTTGCCAAACGCCGAGTTAGCGAGGACGACGTGTTCTTTCTTATCGATGACGAGTAAGCCTTCCGCCATAGTATCTAAAGCGGACCGAACTCGAGAAGGAATTGCCTGGCTTGGATCGAGATGTTTAAGCATTTTGCCAAGATAAAAGTAGAAAACAACGAAACTCAAGACGCAGACAAAAACAACGAGTTTTAGCCATGGATTTTGAAATAAACCTACAACGCCTGGGGTCCTCAACGGCGCATAGCGAAGTTCCAGTTGTCCCCATTCGCCGTCACCGTTGAAGATTGGCACAACCACTTGCGTATTGGTTGAGTAATGTTCTCCATATACTTCCCATAAATCGCCGTGGTCGCTAACGGACACAATCAGTTCTTGGCTGTTCATGCGGAGACCTGCGGACAAGAGATCTTCATTGCGCTCGACGATTAGTTCAAGATCTTTGCCGAGGCGCTTAATGTCCGATTGCGTCACTAGCATCGAGCTGTTCGCTGCTAAAGCCTCCGCCAACGCGGCGCGACCTTCGAGTACGGCGGTGTCTTTGTTGGGCACGAAACCGAAAAATATCGCGGCGAGTAAAACGCTCATAAGTAGGCTGCATTGGCCAATGGCGATGCGAGATTTTGCCGAAAGCATCAGGCAGGCTCCTCATCAAGTGCTGATTTTTTGCTCTGGTCTTCGTTAGCTGAATTCTTAACGAGCGATTCAAGTGATTCTTGGTCTTCGTCCTCGTCGCCTCCGCCGAAGGCAAGAATTGGCAGCGGATCGATGAATCGCCATGCGGGTAGGGCGGACAACATACTTGAAACTAGCACGCCACCTCGAATTAACCACACGACGTAACCAATCGATAATCCGGTGCTGACCGCGATGCTCGAACCAATTTTCACTTGATCTAAATCGATATTGCTGCTGACATCCTGCCGTAAAAGATCGAGATTATTTTTGAATTTGGTGGAATCGATGACGGCTGACATCAGTTCGAAAGACGCATCGATGTTTTCTAAAATTGGTTCGGTGGTATCGAAGGCAATTTTCAGTTGATTGGTAATCGCTCTTTGCAACAAGGATTTTGTGCTATCGCGCTGTTCCTTGTCTTCGTTTTGCGTGTTGTCGAACGAATTAACGAATAGACGTGGTTGGTCCGCTTTTGTTGCGGCGTCGTCTAGCTGCTTCTGTTGGAATTCGAATAATAATCCGTCAGTAATGTCGGGAGTCTCTTCGACCTCTGGAATTGGCGCTTCAGTATTATCAGGTCGATGAGGGGTTGTGCCAACACTCCCAATTGCCGCGGCCATTGTGTCGCCAGCAAAATTCTCTGCCGCCGTGTCTTCGTCGTTAAAGAACTCCGTGCCCTCGTTTGGCGAGAAATTGACGGTAACTTCAGAAGGTGCGCTTTCGAGCTTTCCATCGGAAACAACTAAGGAATATGATGGAGCGCTCTGGGAGCCATCGTGGACAAATATCACGTTCCCGGCCGCCAAATCCGCACCACTAAAGCTGCTGATCCCAGTGCCAGGCTGGGCACGTAGTTCGAACTGGCCACCAGTGAGTTTGGATACCCTAAATTCAAAATCGTTGAATGCGTCGTCCGGATCGTTCGCGCTAACATTTTCCCCAACAGATAAGGTCACGCCGCCATCTTGTTCTATCGTTAATTGATTGAGCGTTACCGTTGGAGCATCGTTAACCGGCGTAAAGAATATTGTCGCTGGGGAAGTAGGCGTGGTGAGGGCGCCATCTGACACATTAACGCTGTAACTAGGCGGGTTGTCGCTGCCGTCATGCACGAACCGAATGTCACCGGATGTGATGTCTGTTTGCGTAAACTGAGTCACTTCAACACCAG